>CALBKL010000159.1 GCA_937895985.1 uncultured Solobacterium sp. | reverse complement strand
CCCCATGTAATTTTAAAGCGGATTTTTCTAAAACCCCAAGTTATTTTACATTAGGATAAAAGTTAACCCTCTAAGTTGCTATCCAACTTTTTGGGTTAACTTCAGTTATTTTAGATTATTCTTTCATTGTTTCTTCTGTAGCAAGCTCTGATGCGTCTTTTTCTTCATACTTGAAGTCTGCAGAAATATCTTCACCCTTTACAACTCTTTGAATCTGCTCAGCAGTTAATGTTTCATATTCCATTAATGCATGTGCGATTGTTTCAAGTTCTGTCTTATGTGCTTCGATAATCTGTCTTGCCTTTGTATGGCATGTATTAATGATCTTACGTACTTCCTGATCAATTTCATACGCAACTTCACCAGAAACATTGTTTGGTTGATTATAGTCTCTACCTAAGAATACATTCTCATTTCCTGCATTGTACTTAATAGGTCCAAGATCACTCATACCATAGAGAGTAACCATGTCTTTTGCGATATTTGTCGCATTTTGAATATCGTTACTTGCTCCTGTTGTAATATCATCAAAGAATAATTCTTCTGCTGTACGACCACCCATGTAGGAAGTGATTGTATCGAGTAAGTCATTCTTTGTATGCATCATCTTTTCTTCCTTCGGTGTCATAAGGTTATATCCACCTGCTTGACCACGAGGAATAATTGTAACTTTCTGTACAACCTGTGCATTCTCTAAGAATAAACCGATAATTGCGTGTCCACTTTCATGGTAAGCAACTAACTTCTTTGTCTTATCATCATATGTACGGCTAACCTTTGCAGGTCCCATCATGACACGGTCGATCGCTTCATCAATCTGCTTCATGCCGATTTCATCTTTATTTTCACGTACTGCTAAAATCGCAGATTCATTCAATACGTTTTCAAGATCAGCACCAGAGAATCCTGGAGTACGCTTTGCTAAAGCACCTAAATCTAAGTCCTTTACAAACTTCTTATTACGAGCATGTACATGTAGAATTGCTTCTCTACCCTTACGGTCTGGAAGTGCTACTGTAATCTGACGGTCGAAACGTCCTGCACGTAATAATGCAGGGTCTAGTACATCAGGTCTATTTGTTGCCGCAATGACAACAACACCTGTATTTTCTTCCATACCATCCATCTCAACAAGTAATTGGTTCAGTGTCTGTTCACGTTCATCGTGTCCACCACCAAAGCCAGCACCACGTTGACGACCTACCGCATCGATTTCATCGATGAAGATAATGCATGGCGCAGTCTGTTGTGCCTTCTTGAACATGTCACGAACACGGCTTGCACCAACACCGACAAACATTTCAACGAAGTCAGAACCAGAGATACTATAGAATGGTACATTTGCTTCACCGGCAACTGCCTTAGCAAGCAATGTCTTACCTGTACCTGGATGACCACTTAACAAGATACCCTTTGGAATACGAGCACCCATCTTCTCAAACTTCTTAGGATATTTGAGGTAGTCGATGATTTCTGCCATTTCTTGCTTTTCTTCATCGCATCCTGCCACATCACTAAAGCGTACACGAATCTTACCTTCTAATTTCGCTCTGGATTTTGAGAATTCAAATGCCTTCGCATTGGCACCATTTGCGCCATTCATACGGTTTAGCATCCAAACTGCAAATACCGCAAATAAGATAAATGGAATAATGGATGCCACTGTCTCTAAGAAGATATTGGATGCGTCCGCATCAACAATCGTCAACTTTGTGGAATCATTTCCAAGATTTTTAATTACCTGTCCAATTTCATCAGAAGTAGATGGAATTGTCGCAGTGAATGTTACTTTTTGTTTATCTTTTTCGTAAACACCCTTTACGACAGTCACATTTGTTCCAATTGAGACAGATACTTCTTCCACCTTCTCTTTTTCAATTACATTCTGCAATTCGTAATAACTGATACGCTCTGATGATGCGCCCATGTTTAAGCCTAATAAGCTTACAATCGCAAGAATGACTACGAGATATGGAAGAAAGTTCGCTAGTCTATTTCTCTGCATTTATTTACTCCTCATTACATTGATAACATTCGTCCTTCAATACTCCAATGTATGGAAGGCAACGATATCTCTGGTTGAAATCCATACCAAATCCGATAACGAATTCATTTGCGATTTCAAAACCAACATAATCTGCTTTAATATCTACAACCCGACGGCTAGGTTTATCTAATAGAGTGATAATCTTAACGCTATTAGCACCCTTGTGCATTAGTGTTTCACATACAGTCTGAATTGTTCTTCCTGTATCAACGATATCCTCTACAAGTAAGATATCTAGTCCTTTCACAGATGTATCTAAATCCTTTAAGATACGAATATCGCCAATCGATTCTGTACCTTCATAACTACTAACATCCATAAAGTCATACTGAATGTCTAAATCAATATGTTTAATTAGCTCAGCTAAGAAAGGAACTGATCCACGTAACAGCGCAACTAATAGTGGTTGTTTTCCAGTATAGTCTTCTGTAATCTTAGCGCCTAATTCTTTAGATCGAGCACTAATTTGTTCTTCATTAACCAACACTTTCTTTATATCTTTTTCTGCCCACATGACAAATAGCTCCTTTGTAATATTAGTATTGTATCACATTCAAATTAGGCATTGTAGAGTAATGCTGCACATTACAGCCTAGTCCAGGCACTAGAATGATTTCTCCTAATGCATTTTCTACAACTGGCCAAGTTTGTCGTTGATATTGAGGGATATGACGGTCAATGAAGAAACGATGAACCTCCTTACGACCAAAGCGCATTTGAATTTTATCTCCTACTTGAAATGAGCGAATCCGAATAGGGAAATCAGATTCTTGCAACGTTAGCGCAAATACACTAGGACAACCCTGCTTTGTATAGAAATGTTCCTTACGAATATTTTGTAATTCATCTAACGAGTAAAATACATAGCTGTATGGTTCTTCTGGAATATACTTCAAAAGATATGTTCCATCACTCACTAGCGAAAAGCCATCCATTGGAATTATAAAATCACCTGCATGCATGATTGTATGATCAATACCCTGTAAATGCTTCAGTGAATAATGTGGTGTCACTTCCACAAACATTCTTAACATCGTCAGTCTATCATCTTGAGATAATATACGGTACGTCTCAAGTAGAATCTTCTCCTCACGTATATACGTTTTAACACGACATCTTCTTTCCTGCATGATTGCATTCCGCTGTTTAATCTCACGTAGATATGCAGTTCTTTCAAAAGTAGTCATCGGTTCAACAATATCGTGACGAATCTGATTACGTGTATACTCATCACTCAAATTTGTTACATCGATATAATAGCGTAATTGATGTTCCTTACAGTATGTTACGAGTTCTTCCTTTGTCATATGTAGTAGAGGTCGTTTAAACAATACACCATGCATTAACATCTCTTCACGTAAACCATAATACTCTGGCACAATATTTTTCGCTTCCTGCATGATATATGTTTCTAACAAATCATCTTGATGATGACCAATCAATACACCTTGATAACCTTCACGTCTTACAATTTCCACAAAAAAGCGATAACGTAGCTCACGTGCTGCAGCTTCAAAGTTTCCAGTATATGTAAATGGATCGTTGTGTACAAAAATTGGAATTCCTCTTTTCACACAAAAACTGCGGATATAATTTTCTTCTTCATCCGCTTCTGGACGATGATGATAGTTTACATGCGCAACCGCAC
>CALBKL010000158.1 GCA_937895985.1 uncultured Solobacterium sp. | reverse complement strand
AAACATCTATCTTGATTGCTGAATTAGAAAAACCAGGTGTTCAAGAACCACTATCACGTGAAAAACTATCACCAGTACTTGCAATGGAAAAAGCAAGTTCCGTTGAAGATGGATTTGATAAAGCAGAAGCTACTGTTATGTTAAACGGTGTTGGACATACAGCTGCGATTCATACACGTTCCGCAGAATTAGCAAAGAAGTTTGGTGAACGCATTAAAGCTTGTCGTTTAATTTGGAACTCCCCTACTACATTCGGTGGTATCGGTAATATCTATAACTCCTTTATTCCATCATTAACACTTGGTTGCGGATCTTATGGTCACAACTCAGTATCTGGTAACGTTAGTGCAATTAATCTGATTAACATCAAGAAGATAGGTAAAAGGAGAAATACAATGCAGTGGTTCAAGATTCCAAGCAAGATTTATATTGAACAAAATTCCATCACATACTTACGCGACATGCGTGAAATCAATCGTGCATTCATCGTTACAGACCGCACAATGGTTGATTTAGGTTATGTATCAAGAATTACTGAACAGTTAGCAGCCCGTAAGAATAAGGTTCAAGTTCAATTGTTCTGCGACGTTGAACCAGATCCATCCTTACAGACAGTTAAGAAGGGTTGGGAATTAATGCAAGCCTTCAAACCAGATACAATCATTGCTTTAGGTGGTGGTTCCTCCATGGACGCTGCTAAGGGTATGTGGTTATTCTACGAACACCCAGAAGTTGACTTCGCTGACTTGAAGCAGAAGTTCATGGATATTCGTAAACGTGCATTCCAGTATCCTGAATTAGGTAAGAAGTCTCACTTAGTATGTATCCCTACTACATCAGGTACAGGTTCTGAAGTATCACCATTCGCAGTTATTACAGATAAGGTTAACAAGCTCAAGTATCCATTAGCTGACTACTCATTAACACCTACAGTCGCAATCATTGACCCAGCACTTGTAATGAGTTTACCTGCACAGGTTACAGCTGACTCCGGTATGGACGTATTAACACACGCATGTGAAGCATACGTATCCGTCATGGCTACTGACTACACAGACGCTCTTGCATTAAAGGCAGTACAGATGGTATTCGAATACTTACCAAGAGCTGTACACTATGGTGCTAAGGACGAAGAAGCTCGTGAGAAGATGCATAACGCTTCCACAATGGCTGGTATGGCATTCGCCAACGCTTACTTAGGTATGTGCCACTCTATGGCTCATAAGATTGGTGCTGAATTCCACACAGTACATGGACGTACTTGCGGTACATTATTACCATACGTAATCCGTTATAACGGCACAAAACCAGAAAAACCAGGTCTATGGCCTAAGTACCAATACTACAACGCTGATGAACGTTACGCTCAATTAGCACATGCTATTGGTCTCAAGTTCAACACAGTACAAGAAGGTGTTGAAAAGTTTGCCAAGGCAGTTCACGATTTAGGTATTGAAGTTGGTATGGCAATGAACTTCAAGTCACAGAACGTTGACAAGAAGGAATGGGAAGAAAACTTAGAAAAGTTAGCTTACCTCTCATACGAAGACCAATGTTCCCCAGCAAACCCACGTGTTCCAATGATCAAGGATATGATCGAATTAATGCGTGCAGCTTACGAAGGAACAGAAATTCATTACGAACAACACTAATGATGAAAGGCACATCGCTCGATGTGCCTTTTACTTTTGATCTTGTTGTAGCTTAGTGTGTATTTGATCACACCAGCCAATCCACTTTTCTTCATAGTCATGAGCAGAAATAACTCTGTCAACCAAATCATATGGAGAATGAATTCCCTTTTGAGTACATTGTTCTACACAATAACGATATAACTTCCAATCCAGTTCATCTTCTTCATAGATTAATGGTACCGACTCTAAACCTGCAAGTATTGCAGAGACTGCCCTTGTATGTCCATCCGTCAAGATTGGAATACCATCTAATATCTTCAAAGGTAAAGGTTTAAAGTTTGACAAATCATCTTTACAAAACCATGCTTGAATGTTCGATAATTTCGCTTGCGAAATATAAAACTGGGATGGTTGTAAATCTTTTAATGAATAATCCAGATTCTTCTTTTGACTCATTTGCCACTCCGATAATGATACATAATAATTCCACCTGCTACTGCTACATTTAAAGACTCAAAGCCTTCCATTTCAATGCGTACACGATAGTCAGCCTGTGCAATGATTTCTTGATGAACACCTTGCCCTTCATTTCCCATCACAAATGCCATCTGTTCTGTTACAGGTATCTCACTCATTGTCGTAGATTCCTGTAAGGAAGTCGCAATGACTTTTACACCCTGACTTTGTAATATGGGAATTAAAGTAGAGAAGTCTTTGCGCACAACAGGAATATGGAATAATGCGCCTTGGGTAGAACGAATTGCTTTATCGTTATAAAGGTCACAAGTCTCAGTTGAACAATACACACCATCAAAGCCAAATGAAATTGCGGTACGGATCAGTGTACCAAGATTACCAGGGTCTTGAATACCATCCAATAATAATAGACGATTTTGTTTTGTAATATCTAGCTTACACTGACGGCAAACCGCAATGTAATGCACGTTTGAAACATTTTCAGATAACTTTGCCATAATAGCTGGTGTTACTTCTACCACATGTTCAAAGTCAAATGGTGAAGTTGTATCCGTTACAATTGTTTCTACGGCATTGGCCGCTAAAGCTTCACCAATAAGATGCTCACCTTCTACCAGAAATAAACCTGTTTCATCACGATGTTTCTTCTTATGTAGTAGTGCCCAGTTTTTTATTTTTGCATTCTGTAATGAACTTATCTTTTCCATAGTCATAATCATACCACATCTATTTCGTAGCGATAATTTCAAACAGAGGTGTAGATGCATAATTAATCTTCTCTTCCTCTGTCCAAACACGCTTATATACTTCCGTATCTATTTGAATATTCCTAAAACCAATTTTTTCAAGAGCCTGCTTATCCCAAGACGGACGCTCTGTTACAGTCATTGGTAATTGTTCTGCAATACGCTCCATCTGATCAAAGTTTTCTCCGATATTATGATCGTACAGATGCGCTCGCTTTACATTTTGTCGGTCTTCTTCATACGCATTGCGTAACTCTACAGAGAATAAGTAGTGATACCAATTCGCATCGAAGACAATGAGTTTGCCTGATGGTTTTAATACACGATACCATTCTTGATAGGCAGCTGTTGGATTCTCTAAATTCCATGTTAGATTACGGTTGATAATCACATCAACGGAATTATCTTCAAACTCCAGATGTTCTGCTGGTTGTTTGAGAAAACGAATGGATAAATGATATTTTCTTGCGTTTTCATGAGCTTGTTTTAACATCTCTTCTGTACAGTCGATACCCGTCACCTGGTAACCTGCTCGACTGAGAAGAATTGCCATAAACCCTGGCCCTGTACCGATATCTAATATCTTTAGGTCTTTCTTCTTTGGAAAGTGCCTTGTGAGTTCATTTAGCCAAGCAACCGTAGATGTCCCTGCTAGTTCCTCGTTATTTTCAACGGAATAACTTCCGGCACGATTGGTCCAATATTGGATAATTTTCTCTTGAATTGTATGCATGTTCCTTATTCCCTTATTGTGTACTATTTTATCATAGTTCAAATAAAAACCCGAATTTCTTCGGGTAGTTATCGTCTTTGTCGATATACTTCAAAAGATAATACTGCAGCAGCACTCGCTGCATTTAACGCGTTACGGAAATCATTTGCGTATGGGATGTAGATATTCTGTTCAATCTCATTTCGTACTGCAGATGATAATCCTCTCATTTCACCACCGATGGCTAGTAGACATGGTTTGCGATAGTCAGCTTCTAGATATGTGATAGCATCTTTACGCATCGCAGCATAAGTCATGACACCTTGTCTCTTGATGTCTTTTACTAACTGTGGTAAGTCATCAGACATCACAATATTCATGTATTCGAACGCACCTGCACTAGACTTAGCAACCGTACTTTCCGCACTTGTCCAATCATGGCTAGGTAGAATTAATCCATCACAACCTGCACTATATAAAGTGCGGATAATATAGCCTAAATTAAATGGATCTTCTACTCCTTCTAGTAATACAAGAAATGGTGTTTTGCCATGCATGCATTCAGATAGTTCTTGGTAGATTCTTGGTCTCACTTTAGCAACTAGTCCACCGTGTGTTCTTCCAGTTGCCATTGCATTAATTTCTTCACGCTCTAATGG
>CALBKL010000157.1 GCA_937895985.1 uncultured Solobacterium sp. | reverse complement strand
GTATTAAAGGTTTCGAAACAAGAAGCTACCGAAACTGCAATGCATTATCTTGAAAAAGTTGGTATGCAAGAATTTGCCACTGCGGATGTCAGACGCTTATCCGGAGGACAAAAACAACGTGTGGCTATTGCCCGTGCATTATGTATGAAGCCTGAAATCATGTTATTCGATGAACCTACTTCTGCATTAGATCCAGAGATGGTAAATGAAATCTTAGCAGTCATTAAGCAGTTAGCAGAAGAAGGACTTACAATGATTCTTGTTACACACGAAATGAACTTTGCAAGAAATGTTGCGGATAGAGTTATCTTTATGGATAATGGTAAGATTGAAGAAGAAGGAACTCCTGAAGATATCTTTACAAATCCAAAGAGCGAACGTACAAAAGAATTCTTAAATGCTGTTTTATAACCAACAAAAGGAATTGCATGCATGCAATTCCTTTTCATTTTCTTATAGTGCTGTATCGTCAATACTGTTGAGATGGTCTTCGAGATATGAAATAATTTCCTGCACTGTTCCCTCTTCAAACGGAACACGAATACCTGCTTCCTTTACAAGCTTTGTAAAGGATAACGTACCACCAAGTCTACATAACTTCTTATAGTCTTCCCAGTATGTAGGATCCTTCTTGTCCATACGGATGAAGAATTGCTGTGCACAAACTTGCGCTAATGTATAGTCGATATAGTAGAATGGGCTTTCAAAAATATGACCCTGTTGGTACCACCATGTACCTTCTTCTAAGATATCACAGCCTTCATAATCCTTATAAGGCATATACATCTTCTCTAATATTCTCCAGCATGCCTTGCGCTCTGCAGGTGTCATTTCTGGATGTTCATATACTTCATGTTGATAATGGTCAACTAATGCACCATATGGCAAGAAAGTAATTGTGCCTGCCATATGAGCAAACTTATACTT
The DNA here is from genome assembly GCA_937895985.1 of uncultured Solobacterium sp. Next base: position 1,673 of record CALBKL010000157.1, on the reverse strand, counting down.
TTCTGTTTCTTCTTTAAAGAATAATTCCATCCAAGGATATGCAAAGAATTCCATAGACATCGAATCAATTTCAGCTGATTCCATTGTTGGGCACTTTACATCAATAAGTTCAATTTGGTCTGATAAATAAGCTTGGAAAGCATGTCCTGCTTCATGTGTTAATACATCTACATCTCCAGATGTTCCATTAAAGTTACTGAAGATAAATGGTACATCATACTCATAAATTTCAGTCTCATAACCACCCATCTGCTTATTAGGACGACTTACAAGATCCCATAACTGATTAGAATTCATTACATCAATGAATTTTCCAGTTTCAGGTGACATCTCATGATACATCTTCACTGCATACTCTACTAATTCTTCTGCTGTACCATGAGGTTTTGCATTACCAGACTTAAAGGAGAATCCTAGGTCATAGTAAGCAAGTTTATCATAGCCAATACGCTTTCTCTGCTTTTCAAATAAGCGAGCAGCAGCTGGTGTTACATAGTCAAGAATCTGCTTACGATATCCTGCAACCATACCTGCGTTGTAGTCTAAACGATTCATACGATAGTAACCTAGCTGAATGTAATTTTCATAGCCAAGTTCTTTCGCCATCTTATGACGTACCTTTACTAACTTATCATAGATTTCATCAAACTCAGCAGAATGTTCCTTAAACCATGCCATCTTCGCTTCATAAGCTTTACGACGCACTTCGCGATCAGGTGTATCAACCTTAGCACTGATTTCAGAAAGGTTTAATACCTCACCATCAAATTCGATCTTCGCAGAAGCCTTTAGTTTACCATACTCACTTGTCAGTTTGTTTTCTTCGATCATAAATGGCACAATACGTGGATCAAATGCCTTAAGAGAACATTCACTTAACTGGAAGTAAGTCTCTGGAATTTCCTTTAACAATTCTTCTCTAAAAGGTGCTTCTAATACAGCCTTTACTAATTCATTCTCAATGATAGAATACTGTGGACCTGTCTCATCCCAATAGTTATTCTCTGCATCATAAAACTCATCAGCAGTATTGATACTGTGACGGATATTAACAAGTGTAATCATTGTATATAAATGACGACGTAACTTGTTCATACGCCAGAATGCATCTAAAAAAGTTGTAGCATCCTTAGCTTGTCTCATCTCTGAAACAAGTTCTTCCATCTTGGCCTTTGTTTCTTCAAAGTCAGGACGGGTATATTTCATATCATTAAATTTTGTCATAGCAATAAACCTCCATGGCAGTATTTTAACACTGTTCAATAAACCTTGAAAGTCATACCCTCTTTTACACGTAAAGTTCTTAGTGATTCATTCATACTACAGTATTGTTTCGTATCATTACATTGAATGATTATCGAATCAGATAGTTGATACATATTACCAAAATCTTCACTCTTTAATACAACTAATTGTTCTAAGATATCTTGACGTTTACCTTGTGCTTTTTTTCTTGTATAAGTAATAGTTTCTACTTCTACATCCGTTTCTGATGTTTCTTCTTGAGTTATTTCTTCCATATCAAACAAACTTATTTGATTTGGATTTCCTTTTGTTTTTTCTGAAGATTTACCAAATAATTTTTTCTTGAAAAATTCTAACTGTTCTTTAAGAAGGTGATTTTCATGTTCTAACAGTTCAACAGTTTTATTAAATTTTATTTTATCTTCTTC
>CALBKL010000156.1 GCA_937895985.1 uncultured Solobacterium sp. | reverse complement strand
ATTAATATTTTTCAATGATAGACTTGCCATTCTTATTTCTCACTTTCTTGCCAACTTGCATCTAAATCCACTTCAAACATACGTTTCCATGGCATCTTTACATCCTTGATTTTTATTTCTGATTTGATTGAAGATAAATATTGTTCAGCAAATTCTTGTAGTTGTACACTTACCATTTGACTTACAACACCATCTTTTTCTTTCACATCGAAGTAGTTCATGCCTGCAGGTAAGTTATTCTTGACCTGTGTCCTAACTTTTGCACAATATCCTGCATCTTCAAGATATCTTTGTATGATAAAATCCATTTGATTTTGTGATTGTCCATAATATAGGTAGTTTACTGCTTCTGCAATTGCTGTTCCAATTGTGTTTGCAGAAGTATTCCAACCTGCATAACCACTTACTTTTAGAAGTAATCCATTGTTATTTAGTAGTTGGATAAGGGAGAGATCTGCACCATTGGCGTATGCATTATCTGCGATTGTTACAACCTTCCCTTCTGCTAGTCTCATCTTAATAAAACGTAAGAACTCAGCTAAGTTACGATCAATTGAATAACTTGTATGAATGGAAGGTTGATATTCGGCCTCTTCCATATTTTCAGACGGAGCACTGAGAGCTAGAATAATATCCGCTTGTTCAAAGCTAAATGTCTGTTGACAACCTGCCGATAGAATATGATAAGAGACTGTAGAATCTAACGGGAATCCTTCATATAGTGGAACAATCTGCTTAGACTTTTCGCATGCATATTTCACATATACTTTTGGGCATTCGCCTTTGATTGTATTTAACATGCGTGCAAATAGAGTTAATTCAACCTCATCAGCACCCGGATAAATTAGTACTCTATCAATTAATCCTAGTTCTTGGATTTTCTCACGTATTACTTTTTGATCCATTGCAGGATAACCATATGTTGTGGAATCATCCTGCGGAATGACTAAGCTATCTAAATAACCTTCCTGTAATAAATCAATGACATTCATGTTCATCTGACGATTGATTTCTCTACGTGAAATAAAGTCTTCAATATATTCTTCTGGAATTTCTTTTGTTAGTTCACTGATACGTTGGCCTTGTGAGATTCCAACCTGATGCATGTTAACTGCTTCAGCTAAATCATGAATTTGCTTTCCATAGTATTCGTAATAATCAGGTTCTTCATCCGAACTAGAATAACTTGGACAGCGCATAATACATTGGAATGCAAAGATTTTTAAGTTGGGATTTTCCTTTTTTAGTTCTTTGATTGTCTCCAACTTCTTTATTAGACTTTCTTCATCTTGGTGATGAATGCGTGATGGAATTAATCCTCCATACAACAACATATCCATGGAGATAATCAAACCATAGGCATCCTTGCATTCTTTACACAGGAAATCTTTAATGATGTTGTAATCTGCACCATCTTTTTTAAAACCTAATATTTGAGGCTCAATAATCTTTATTTCTTTATTTTCAAATAAGCGCTTTGGGAACTTATAGTTACATGGTCTTTCGTCCATGGGTAATAAAACAATCTTCTTCATAACATCATCCCTTTACAGCACCACTCACTGCTTCAATATAGTTCTTCTGACATAAGATAAATACAACAAGTACTGGGATAATAGAGATGATTGTACCCGCTGCGACATATCCAAACTTATAACTGAACGAACCATTTAGATATTGTAATGCAGTTGCGAGTGGATATTTATCTGGATCTTGTAAGACGATGATTGGCCATAAGAATGCATTCCAGTAGCCAATAAAGTCAAAGATTACAATTGTGGAGATACTCGGCATAATACCTGGTAACATAATCTTCCACCAAATTCTAAATTCACTTGCACCATCAATTCTAGCAGCCTCGATTAGTTCTCTTGGAACACCAAGATATGCTTGGCGCATCAAGATAATACTAAATGTCTTCACTGAGCTTGGTAAGATTACACCTAGTAATGTATTTAATAGTTTTAGTTTTGTGATAGTTAAGTAGTTGATGATCATGCCTGCAGCTGCCGGAATAATCATTGTAGAAACTAAGATACCAAAGATAATCTTTTTTCCTTTAAAATTCATCGTTGCGAGTGGATAAGCACACATGGATGAAAGTAAAACATCCAAGAAGATACCACCTAATGTGATAATCAAAGTGTTATGTACATACTTTCCAAGATTCATATATTGAATTACGCCAATATAGTTTGAGAAAGTAAAATCTTCTAACTTAAAATGTAAATCATAAATATTTGCGCCTGTGCGTAGGGAAGATAGCAGTAGCCAAATAAATGGGCCAGCACATAAGATAGCTATCGCAATTAAGCAGATATAAGTAAATATCAAATTGACAATATCTTTTTGCCGTAATTTCTTTTTATTCATTATTTGACATACCTCCTTTCTTACCATATACAAATACAGCGATACTTAATGTACTTGTGATAATTGCCTGTAAAGCACCGATTGCGGCTGCGTAACCAAATTGGAAATCACCGAAGGCCTTTACATAGGAATAGTAGTTGATAACCATTGTTGCGTTATTTGGTCCACCCTTAGTTAGTACGAATACAACATCGAATACACCAATCGCAGAAATAACGGAGTTCAAAGTACATAACCAGATATATGGTTTCAATAATGGGATTTTGACTTTTACAATTGTTTCTAAATTTGTAGCACCATCGATTTTCGCCGCTTCAATCAGTTCCTGTGGAATCCCTTGAAGACCTGCTAGATACATCATCATGTAGTATCCTAAACCTTGCCATAATGTAATAAACATCAAGCACGGCATCGCCGCATACTTATCACTTAAAAAGCCAAATGGTTGTGTAATCCAGCCGAGGTCCATTAGTAAGGTATTGATAATACCATGTGAGTCAAAGATAAATCCCCAGATGATAGATACCGCTACCATGGAAGTGACGACTGGAATGTAGAAGAGTGTACGGAATAAACTAATTCCTGGTATTTTTCGATTTACAAATAATGCGATTAGAATCGATAGAATCTGGATGATTGGTACAATGACAACAAATACAATTGAATTCTTTACCGCAATCAAAAACTCTCTATCTTGGAAGGCACTGATAAAGTTTTGGAAACCCACAAACTTTGTTTCTCCTAAAACGGAGTAGTTATAAAACATCAAAATCAAACTTCCAATGATAGGTATGATTGTAAAGACTGTAATGATAATCAAAGCCGGTGTCATGAAGGCATACGCCGTTCTTGTTTCTCTTCTTTTTCTTCGAGATACCATTTTATTTGTGAGACTCATGCATATCCTCCTATTGTATAAATATGTTTCCCCGAGCTAGATTGTGCTCGGGGAAACATCAATCGTTACTTCGCTTCGCTGAGAATCTTGTTTACATCTTCTTCTGCTTGCTTGAGTGAGGCACGGATATCTTCACCGTTGATAATGCTTGCTTCATATGCCTTGTTGATGGCTGTAGCGATAGCATCTTGGCTAGCGATACCTAATGAGAAGTCCTGTGAAGTTAAGCTTGCCTTTGCAGACATAGCACTTGCTTCTCCTTCTAAAGTAGATGTATTAGATGTGAAGAATGGATCTTCAGATGCCTTTGTTGTAGATGGGAAAATAGATACAAGTTTGCAGAAAGCTAGCTGATTATCATCATTTGTAACATAGTTAGCGAACTTGATAGCTGCTTCATGATTCTTACTTGCTGTTGGAACTACTAAGTTCATTAATGGGTTTCTGCTTAAACCATTAGAACCTGTTAATGGTGTAGATACATTGATAAGTTTGTATACATCTGGTGCTTCATCCTTAATTCTGCCTAAAGAAGATCCTGATGAACTTACGATGGCTAATTTACTGGATTCAAATAATTTCAATGCTTCATCCCATGAACCCCAGTTTGTCTTAGGAAGAACACCCTTGTCTGTTAATGCTTTGTATTGTTCAAGTAAAGCCACTGTCTGGTCTGTATTGAAAGCTGCCTTCTTACCATCCTTAGATAAGATGTCGATATTTTCAGATACTAACATGTTGAAGAATCCATCTGGTAAGAATAGGTATGCGCCTGTCTTATTGTAGAAGTCTTCTGCTTCTTTCAATGCTTCTGCGTATGTATGTGGTTCTGTAATACCAGCCTTTGCCATTAGTTCCTTATTGCTGAACATAATATCTGGTGAAGCATACCATGGGAATGCATATACAGAATCACCAATCTTAGCTGAATTCCATAAGCCTTCATTATAAATTGCTTTTTGTTCTGCTGTAGCTTCCTTGTTTAAATCAACAAGTGCGCCTTTACCAGCTAGTGTTAATGCAAATTGTGTATTGAGATTTACTACATCTGGCGCTGTTCCACCAGCTACTGCTGCCACTAATTTAGACTGCATATCTGCGTAAGGAATATCTGTCCAGTTAACCTCTACATCTGGGTTTTCCTTCTCATAGTTTGCAATCATTGTTTTAAAATAATCTTCGAAATTTGCCTTTAGATCGATTGTCCAGAATTCGATCGTTGTCTTGTCTGTGCCTGCTTCTGATGCTTTCTTGCCACATCCTGCTAAGCTACCTACGGCTAGCATAGCCGCAAATACTGCACTTAATAATTTTTTCTTCATGTCTTTCCTCCTGTGAATTATTTAAGTGGTTGTGATGCCTCACAGTTTTGATGTTGAGACGATATGTGACCATAGATTATAATTCAGTCTTTCTATCGAACTATCATCAAAATAGTGAAAATCTAAATGCTCTTCTTCTAGTTCGTCTATTTTAGTAACCTCTCCTTTCTGATATGCCAGTAATTGCTCACGTACATCGATTACTCTCTGCTTTAATCCACCCAAACGCACAGCTTGTACTTCAAATCCTTGATTGTGATTTTCTAGATACCACTGTTTCTTGAATGCATTGTAGAAAGTTTCGATACGTTTGATTAACTCTGGAAGTATTTGATTAACAATCTTATGCAAAGCTTGTAAATCGTTTTGTTTGTATGCATGATAGATTTCATTACCTAAATTAAGTTTTAGCTCTAGTACTTCAATTAGTGACTGTACTGTTTTGAAGTAATATAATAAATCACTTGACTCAATCGATTTATTTGAAATTTTGGGTAGTACAGATTGAATTTCACGAATCATCGAAGCTTGTGCAACAGAGTCAAACGTTCCCTGCAACAAATCGTTATATAAGAAATATTTACTTGCATTGTTATGTGTAAAGCCATCCTTTGTGCATGGATTCACTTCATCAATTGATAGGAATGTATCAAGAGATATTCCTGTTAACACTTCAAAGCACTTCTCACTCATGTGATTGCCATAAATTTCATTTGCATTTACAAATAGTGCTGGCAAGATTGCGAAGAGTGATGTCTCTGCACCATCATCGCCCCATGCCGCAAAAGTAATTTCATCAATATGATTTTCGATACATGCTTGAATTGCTGCCTTGCATGCATGAATGCTATAGCGATTATGTGGGATAAAACCCGTCCACTTCCAAGCACCACCTACAAACGAAATATTCGGTGATAGGTTTTTATGTAGTTTTAGATTATCCGCATAATGTTGTTTATCTGTTGAGTAATAATCCCAATAAGCTAAATTTACATCTTCTGGAACTTTAATTTTCTGAATCTGTTCTTGACTTAGATTGTAGTAACTACCGTTTGCTGCAAGTCTAAAGAACATATCGCTCCACATCTGTAGTTCAAAGTTATATTTACTAGCAATCTCTCTTACCGTTTGTAAGTGTTGATTCATGATTTCCAAACGATTTTGATAACCATGCTCCGTTAGATATTTCCCTAGCCCTAACATAAATGCTTCATCCATACCAATGTTTACTTTTCTAGAATGAAACGCTTTGTCTAAAGTACGAAATAGATTCTCTAGATATGTATGCGTACGACTCGATCCAACAAGCAAAATATCATCCACATCAATCATCTTTTGATATTCTTCATAGCGAACAATTTGATTCAGATGGGCTAACGTTTGTACGTATGGTCGTAGTTCAATTCCATACTGCTGTGCATAAATATCTAACTCTTGAATATCTTTTATGGTGTATGCTCCTCTTTGATAACCAATATATGGTTCACCATCAATCTTTAATGTATCCTCCATATACAAGCCTAAAAATGAATATCCCATAAAAGATAAATAACGTATGAACTTCTTTAGTGCCATTATCTTAGGTACTGCATTCCTAGAACAGTCCAGCATCACCCCAAGGTCTTTTACAACACTAATTTCAACGTCATCATGCATGGTAGTTGTTAACGCAAGTAATGCCCGATTTCTTTGTGAGATAGAAGAATACACAATTTCGATTCCATCATCACAAAAGTGAATTTGATAGCCATTTATAGGTTCTTGTTTACAAATAATCTTTTTTTGATTAAGAACTTGTTGTAGCCAATTATTTTCCTCTAAGAGGAATTGTAGATTCGTTTTATCTATCATTTCTTCCATAATTTTATTATAATTATGATAAGTTGAAAGCGCTTTCTTTCGTTCTACATTTGATGAAAGTACTTTCTAAATAGACTTCTATAAAATATTTTCGTGTAATATAGTGTTATGAATTTATTGTCTAAACTTACATTTCTACCACCATACAATCAGGTAAATCATCATTATCAATTTCAGTGGTCTTCCTCGGGCTTTCAATTTGCATTTCTTGGTAAGTCTATTACATTACAGATAAGTAGTCATCATACACTGTATGGTCCTGTCATTTTAGCAGTATTTATTGAGGATGAATTGTATCAGAAAATTGACTTAAAAGAAGGTAGTCATACATATTTCCTCTCATTTGCTAAACCAGAAATTATGCATGTCAAAATTATTCAGATTACAGAGCTACAGTATGGTTTTTTTGCATTAGAAGATATACAAACTGATGGAGAAATCTCTAAGTTAGATAAGCCAAGCAAATCTATTCTTTGGGTAGGTGATTCTTTATCTGCAGGTTATGGTTTAGAAGCAGATACCACACCACTTGTATTCAATACACACTTTGAAGATTGTACGCATGCATATCCTTATTTAGTTTCAAATGCATTAAACACTCTACCAATTATCATTGCGTATAGTGGTAATGGAATCATCTCTCGTTGGATTCCAGAATCTGAAGAAAAGCCAAATACCGAAGATATTTTACCTACTATCTTTCCATATGATATAAGCGAAAATCCTTCTTGGGTGATTATCAATCTTGGTACGAATGACGCTTCCTATACAAGAGGAATTCTAGAACGTGAACAACGCTTTCAAGAACTATATATTCATTTCATCATGAAGTTAAAGATAAAATTTCCAAACGCAAAGTTCTTATTATGTTATGGGCTGATGGAAGAATCACTTCTTTCTTCCGTTCAAAAAGTAGCCTTAGAAACTTCTAGTCTCTTTTTAAGATTTAATACCGCAACAGAAAAAGATGGCTTCTGTTTTGCAAGCCACCCTAATAAAACATCTCATCTAAATGCAGCACATACTCTCATCAATTTCATTCGTACATATAACGAGGAAAGCCTATGATTCGAAACATCCGTTTAAATACAAAAACCAAGCAAATTATTCAAAGTGTTTACCCTACAATGTCCTCTTTACAACAAAGCATTGCAGATTATTTCCTGGAAAATACCGAGCTTTTAGATTTCTCTTCAAAGCGTATTAGTAAGATTCTTTACGTCTCTGAACCTACTCTATCCAGATTTGCACAGAAGTGTAATTTTAAAGGTTATCGTGAATTCATTTATGAATATAGCAATGACCTTCAAAACTGTGAATTTGATTCATCAGATGAAAACCAGCATATTAAAGAGAGTATCCAGAGCCAGTACTTTGATTCTCTTAAAAATAAATGTATTGAGATTGCCGAGCAAGATTTTGACCACTTACAAGAAATTTTTGATCAATCCGAGAAGATATATGTTTATGGAGAAGGATTTGCGTCAACGATTGCCAATACATTCCAATATCGTTTAATCAATCTTGGCTATGATATTTCTATCATCCCAAACGTAGATTTCTTACAATTACGATCGCAACTCATTCAACATAATGACTTGTTTATTTATATCTCCATGCAGGATGAACCCACAATTGATTCGGTATCCTTCACACATCTACTCACGCACGAACCCTACGCGATTTACATTGGACAGGCAAATACCAAGTTAGATAAGAAGCCTACCTTCACGGAGTTCTACCAAATTCCCAATACGAAGGATACAGTATGTAGTCCACTAATTCCATTTATTGTCTTTATCGATTTACTAGCGAATTATATACAATTTAAATCTCAAAAATAAAAATCGGCACTATACCGATTTTTACTTTTTAGATACCGTCTTCTGTTTCAACTTCTTTGTGTTGAACAAGTTCAAAACGCATAACTTGTGTCTTACCTGTCTCAATCGTCTGAGTAGCTAAGGAATCAATATCATTTGCGAAGCTTCTTGTTAGGTTAGCTTCCACAATCATGCCTAAGTTTGAACCAGATAATACAACAATCTTGTATTGATCTTGTAGCTTCATTGCAAGTTCAACAGAAACCTTGAATGGTGAGCCACCAACTAAGTCTGTGAATACGAGGATTCCGTCTGTGCAATCCTTTAAGGAAGCAAAAGCTGCTTCTAATTTCTTTTCAAGATCATCTGTAGAATCTTCTTGAACGAAGTCTACCGCATGATAATGTTCTGGTTTACCACCAATGAGTTCTACTGAGCTTGTTAGGCCACTAGCAAAATGTCCGTGTCCTGTAACAACAATACCAATCATAACATTCCTCCTTATTTAGAATATGGATATAAGATTACACCCTTTACAACACGGTTAACCTCGCCTGTTGGACATGGGTTATCCGGTGTAAAGTGATTACGAATTGACGCAAATAATGCCATCAATTGTGCAACGATAATAAAGTCTAAACCTACAAAGACATTATCCTTCGCTGGTGTATCAAAACAATAATAATAGTTCGCAAGAGATTTTGCTAGTTCACATGGCGTATTACATACAACCATAATGCGATTTTCTTTGCGTTGACCTGACATTTCTTTCAATAAGTCAAGTTCATATTGTCTTTGATATTCACCATCAGAGAGATATAGAACTGTTAATGTTGTGTTATCGATGATGGATTTAGGACCATGACGGAAACCTAAAGGTGTATCATACATCGTTACAATCTTACCAGCATTTAATTCCAACATCTTTAGTGCAGATTCTTGGGCAATACCCTTCAATGTATTTGTGCCTAAGTATACGATTCTACCGTAGTCAAACGCACCATCGAATTCCTTGATAGTAGGCCAATCTTCTTCAACAAGTTGTTTTGCGGCACCAATCACATCATTTACAGCAGCGACTGTTTCATCAAAGTTATCTAAACTAAAGCAGAGTACTGTTGCAAGATACATATTTGTAAAGCTTGATGTCATCGCAAAACTCTTATCCAATGTTTCAGGTGTTAAATTAATTGCGAGGCAACGATCACCTTCTGTATTTGGACGTTTGCTTAAAGCACCGTCTTTATTACATGTAATGAACAAATGATATAGGTTATCATTCACTGCTTCTACAGATTGAATCGCACCTACAGATTCAGGTGAATCACCTGAGCGACCATAGCTGATTAATAAAGTTGGCTTGTGTGCGGATACATAATTCTCTGGTGTCGCTGTTAAGTCTGTTGTAGCATAACTCTTAACTTTATAATTTAATTGACGATTTAAATATGAATAGAGTGCATTACCAACGAATTCACTCGTTCCTGCACCTGTCAAAATTACATCGTAATCTTCTTGGCTAGTAACCTTAGAGATGAATGCTTTAATTTCATCTGCACGAGAGCGTACTTGTTCAATTGTCTTTTCCCAAGTAGAAGGTTGTTGATGAATTTCTGTTGCTGTAAATGTTGCCTTCAATGATGCTAATTCTTCATTTGTATAATTAAATATGGACATTGTTACCTCCTTTTGTACTTATCTTATCTAATCTGTATTATAGCAACCAGAATTTATGATTAGAATAAATTAACTGAAAGATGTCAAATCATTATCGAAAAGTATAAGTGTCAAAAGAGATAAATAAAATCAATAGTGCTATGATAAACATAGAAAGTAATTCATGAGGGAATAAAATATGTTTATTAAAAGTAATCGTGTATGGATAGCCGGTGACTTTATCCCAGCTGTCATTGAAATTTCTGAAGGAAAGATCAAAGGTATTTATCCTGCTGAAAATCATACTGCAGATGTAGATTATGGTAATCGTCGTATCGTACCAGGATTTATTGATATCCACTGTCATGGTGCGTATGGCTATGATACAAACTACGCTGAACCTGAAGGACTTAAGAAATGGGCAAAAGGAATTCCAAGTGAAGGTGTTACAGGTTTTCTTTCCACAACAATCACTGAATTAAACCCAGTACTAACAAAAGCCGTTAAGAATGTTGCGGCTGTTAAGCGTGAACACGTAGCCGGTAGAGATGGCGCAGATATTATCGGTATTCATTTTGAAGGTCCATACCTTGATATGAAATACAAAGGAGCACAACCACCAGAAGCTATCGTGCCACCACACGTAGATGAATTTATCCAATACCAAAAGGACGCAGAAGGACTTATCAAAGTAATTACATTAGCTCCTGAACATGATCCAGAACTTGCACTTACAAAATACTGCAGTGCACATAACGTTGCGGTATCAATCGGTCACTCTGGTGCAACCTTCCAAGAAGGTATTATCGCTGTCGCAAATGGCGCAAAATCTATTACACATACATACAATGGACAATCTCCATTCAACCACCGTGCAAATGGTGTAACTGGTCTAGCTCTACGTCTTCGTGATTTGTATAGCGAAGTCATCTGTGACTGTAACCACTCAACCCCTGAAGCGCTCAATATCTTCTTTAACGCAAAAGGGAAAGACCATGCAATCATGATCTCTGATGCGCTAATGGCAAAGGGATTTGAACCAGGCTCTAAGTTTATGTTTGGTGGACATGAAATCGAAATCTATCCAGATGGAAGTGCTCACCTAACTGAGAGCGGAAGTCTAGCAGGTTCTACAATGCGTATGAACGAAGGACTAAGAAACTTAGTTGAAAGAGCTGGTGTTCCATTTGATGCGGCTCTTAACGCTGCCACAATTAACCCTGCTACACTATTAAACATGCATGATCATATCGGTAAGTTATGCACAGGATATGATGCGGATATCGTTGTATTAAACGATGACTATAGTGTTGAGGAAACTTACTGCAAAGGTATTGCTCAATTACAAAAATAGGTACTTCTATGACAAAAAGCCCAGATAAAAAAAGACCATCCATCTTTGATGATGGTAGTGTGCAAAAGCGTGGCGCGATTGCTGGAAGAAATATTTACATCGATGATAAAGGACAAACCATCATGTATATCTCCCGTACACAAACAGGATATATTCTCAAAGAGAAAGATGCGAAGAACTTCAATCTCTATCACAATCGTATCGCACTTGGTATCGCCGTAGCGATGTTACTGATGAGCCTAACAAGTGATTGGAGAATCTCTATTATCGCTGGCCTTGTGCTATTTGGAGTACTACAATATCGCTTTGTAAAATCTTGGTTACCAACATTACCACAGATTCCTAACTTTAAACCGAAACAGAAAAAGTCATTCATCGAAGGACTTGTAGAAACAAACAATAAAGGACGTTGTATTCTACTCGCTGTATTATATGCTTTATTAGGTATCTTACTAGTAGTAAACGGAATTCTCATTAAGAGTGATATCGTTGTCATTATCTTTGAAGTAGCTACTATGCTTGCATGTTTATTCATGAGTGCACAGTATGTTATCGCAATCTCAAAAATGAAATAAACAAAATGAGTTAAGGATATTTCCCTAACTCATTTTTCATTCATCTATTTACGAATTATTTCAATATGGATACTTCTTGAAGTGCTTGGTATAGGGAAGTCATTGACTGTATATCCTCTTTCGTACTACCCGCAAAAATACTACTTTCAAATATATTCTTTTTAACTCTTGCGATAAAAATTAACTTCTGATGCTCTAAATAAATTTCTAATATTGTTTTCATCTTGTTTTGATTGATTGTAACAGATTGTACTTCCCCTTGATATTTTCTACCACCAACCGAATCAATCAAAATGGTCTTTCCACTAACCTGTACTGTATATTTGCGGATACAATATCGTTTGACTAAACTCATGATTGAAAAGCCGATGATTACACCCAATATCGCAACCCAACCAAATCCTGTTAATGATTTTGATAAGGGGTGATAGTCAGGTATGAAATACCACATAACAGCTCCTAAAATAGACGTTGGTAACATTAGTGCAGCAGGAAAACAAATTCCCATTATCATTTCGTCACGTGGTTCACTTGCAAAAAACGTATATTTTTTCATACTTCTAGAATATCCTATTTACTATAAATTTCAATAATATCCATACATCTATAAACTAAAAATGTAGCAGATATTTCATCTACTACATTTGAAGAAACTCTTTTATTATTCTGTAAAGTACTCAACCGCTGCCTTAAATAACAACTGTTGATTTTCGATATCTGGTACGTTCTTATAAAGGTTATCTCCATTACGTTCAGAATGTCCCATCTTACCAAAGATACGTCCATCAGGTGAGGTAATTCCCTCAATCGCATAGACAGAATCATTTGGATTGAAATGAATATCTGAAGTTGGTTGTCCATCAAAGTCAACGTACTGTGTCGCAATCTGACCATTATCAATTAGTGTCTGAATAACATTATCTTTCGCAACAAATCTTCCTTCACCATGACTAATCGCTACTGTATGAATATCTCCAACATTCATATATTTCATCCATGGTGATTGATTACATGCAACTCTAGTCTTAACAAGTTTGGATTGATGTCTTCCGATTGTATTAAATGTCAGAGTTGGTCGGAATTCATCTGGTTCCATAATCTTACCGTATGGCACAAGCCCAAGTTTTACAAGAGCTTGGAATCCATTACAGATACCAATCATCAAACCTTCTCTATGATTAAGTAAGTCTTCCACAGCCTCTTTAACCTTTGGATTTCGGAAGAAGGAAACGATAAACTTCGCAGATCCGTCTGGTTCATCACCACCAGAGAAACCACCTGGAAGCGCGATAATTTGGCTACGGCCAATCGCATCCACAAATCTTTCTACACTATCCTCAATGTCTTTTGCGGTTAGGTTCTTAATCACAAATATTTCTGTTTCTGCGCCCTCACGCTTAAATGCACGTGCTGTATCATATTCACAGTTTGTGCCTGGGAATACAGGAATTAATACATGCGGAGTTTCAACCGTGTAACTTGCATGCATGTCAAATTTACGTTCTACAGATACTGGATTAATTTCCTTTTCACTCTGCTTAATATTGCAAGGATATACAGATTCCAGCTTTTCTTCATAGCGAGTTTGTAATTCATCTAATAAGATTATTTCATCCTTTGTACGTAGTTCAAACTCTCCAATAGTCTTTCCTAATAATTCTAGATCTTCAATTTCTTCATCCGTTTCTAATAAGAATCCACCATAGCACTTCTTAAAGAGTCGATTGATATTTACATCTTCTTCTAGTGCAAATCCAATACGGTTACCAAGACTACACTTGAGGAGTGCTTCTGCTGTACCACCATGTTCAAGCGCACAAGCAGACTTCACACAACCTAATTTAATCAGTGAATAAACCTTATCAAATACATCACGTACACTGTTGAAGTCCGCAATACCGTTCCCATCATATTCTGGCATTACTGCATAGATATAATGATCTTTAGCCTTCCACTCATTTGTGACAATTCGAGAAGCTTTCGCAGTGGATACCGCAAAGGCAATAAGCGTAGGTGGAACATCGATATCTTCGAATGTTCCTGACATGGAGTCTTTCCCTCCGATTGCCGCAACCTCTAATTCTGCTTGGGCTTTGAGTGCACCAAGAAGTGCCGCAAATGGCTTGCCCCACTTCTCAGGGTCATCACCAGTACGTCCAAAGTATTCTTGGAATGATAACCATGCATGTTTAGGGTCAATACCAGCCGCAACCAGTTTAGACATCGCTTCAATAACTGCAGCAATCGCACCCTTATATGGTGATAGAGAAGATAATTCTGGGTCATAACCATAGGCCATGAGTGATGCAGTATCCGTTTCACCATCTAGCACTGGAATCTTAGCAGCCATCACTTGGCTTGGTGTCATTTGGTATTTTCCACCAAATGGCATACATACTGTTCCACTGCCAATCGTTGCGTCAAAGCGTTCTGCTAATCCTTTTTGACTACAGATATTTAAATCTTCTACAAGCTTCTCCATACCTGCACGAAGACTTTCTACTTGAACCTCTTCTTCTGGTTGGTCTTCCCCAACCACAACAGATGTATGTCTACTTGCCCCATTTGTATTTAAGAACTCACGAGAGATATTTACAATTTCTTCTCCCTGCAAGGTCATAATCATGCGTGGTTCTTCAGTAACTTCTGCGACAATTGTTGTCTCTAGGTTTTCCATGCATGCAATTTCTCGGAACTTTTCAGCATCTTCTTTTCTAACCACTACAGCCATGCGCTCTTGGGATTCACTGATTGCTAATTCTGTTCCATTTAAGCCTTCATACTTCTTTGGAACTTTATTTAAATCAATCACCAACCCATCTGCGAGTTCACCAATGGCTACTGCCACACCACCTGCACCAAAGTCATTACAACGTTTGATAAGCTTTGCAGCTTCTGGATTACGGAATAATCTTTGTAGCTTACGCTCTTCCGGTGCATTACCCTTTTGAACTTCAGCTCCACAACTTTCTAATGATTCAATATTGTGCGACTTTGAAGAACCTGTTGCACCACCACAACCATCACGGCCTGTGCGTCCACCTAATAAGATAACTACATCCTCAGGCTCTGGTCTTAAACGAACAACGTTTTCTTCTGGTGCAGCTGCGATGACAGCACCAACTTCCATACGTTTCGCAACGTATCCTGGATGATAGATTTCACGTACTAGTCCAGTTGCTAGACCAATCTGGTTACCATAGGAACTATATCCAGCTGCTGCTGTTGTTACGAGTTTACGCTGTGGTAACTTACCCTTCATCGTTTCACTAATTGGAGTTAATGGGTTAGCAGCACCTGTTACACGCATTGCTTGATATACATAACTGCGTCCTGAAAGTGGATCACGAATTGCACCACCAAGACAGGTCGCAGCACCACCAAATGGCTCAATTTCTGTAGGATGGTTATGGGTTTCATTCTTAAACATCAATAACCAATCTTTATCTTCACCATCTACATCAACTTTAATCTTAACGGAACATGCGTTAATTTCTTCTGATTCATCTAAGTCTGTTAACTTACCATATTTCTTTAAAGCTTTAGCCCCAATCGTACCCAAATCCATTAAACATACTGGCTTTGGTGTACGACCTGCATAGATATGACTACGTAAGTCTAAATAATTTAAATACGTATCTTTTACATATTCAGGTTGAATCTCTACATCATCGATAACTGTATGGAATGTTGTATGACGACAATGATCTGACCAATATGTATCAATGACACGAACTTCTGTAATTGTTGGGTTTCTACATTCAATTTTTTGGAAGTATTCCTGCATAAACTTGAGGTCTTCCAAATCCATCGCAAGTCCATGTTCCTTAAGGAACTTTTTTAAACCTTCTTCATCCAGCTTGATAAAACCATCAATCACTGGTGGAAGTTCTGGAGTTTCAAAAGACATGATGATTGTCTCTGGCTTCTCTAAACTTGCGATACGAGCTTCCACTGGATTGATAAGAGTCTCTTCAATTAACTTCTTTTCATCATCTGTAAGCTTGCCTTTAATGTAATAAAGACGCGCTGTTTTTACAGTTGGTTTTTGTTTCATGGAACTGAGTTGAATACACTGTGCGCAAGAATCTGCACGTTGATCAAACTGCCCAGGTAAATATTCCGTCGCAAGAATATATTCATCATAATCCGGTGTAGGTGCTTCTTCTTCATAGAAGAAATCTACTTGCGGTTCTGAAAGAATCGTATACTTTGCCGCAATGTAATCTTCCTCATCTACATTTTCTAAATCATATCGATTTAAAACACGTACAGCTTCAACATTTTGGTTGCGTAATGCAACGTGTAAATCATTTAATATGGATTTCGATTCTACTGCATATGCAGGTTTCTTTTCCACAAAACAACGGAATACTGTCATTGTTTTACCACCTTTCTGCCGATATCTGTACGATAGTGCATATCTGTAAACTGTATTTCTTTGATCTTTTCATATGAGAGTTGAAGTGCTTCTTCTAGTGTATCGCCAACCGCACTTACACCTAGTACACGTCCACCGTTTGTATAGTACTTACCATCTTTCCATGCAGTACCTGCATGATAAATGGTTACACCTTCAACTTGTCCATAGTCATCTAAACCATCGATTTCATATCCTTTATGATATTTCTGTGGATATCCACCGCTTGCCAAGATAACACAAGCACATGCTTTATCTTCCCATTCAATCGTTAGTTCAGATAATTTCTCGTCATGTACTGCACGCATGATAGTTAATAAGTCGGTCTTTAATAGAGGTAATACAACTTGTGTCTCTGGATCTCCAAAGCGGCAGTTGTATTCCACAACCCTTGGTCCTTCTGGTGTTAACATCAAACCAAAGTATAGACAACCCTTGAATAGTCTTCCTTCCTGTTTCATCGCTTCAACAGTTGGCATGAAGATTGTCTTCATGCATGTATCCGCAATCTCTTTTGTATAGAATGGAGATGGCGCAATCGTACCCATACCACCAGTATTTAATCCTTCATCATTATCTAGTGCACGTTTATGATCCATAGAAGAAACCATCGGTACTACAACATGTCCATCTGTAAATGCTAGTACAGACACTTCTGGACCTGTCATAAATTCTTCTATAACGATTTGTTTACCAGCTTGTCCAAAAGCTTGATCAACCATTAATTCATTGACTGCTTGAACGGCTTCCTCTTCTGTCTGTGCAATCAATACACCTTTACCAAGGGCCAAGCCATCAGCCTTTAAGACCGTTGGATAACGGTTCTGTGTGCGAATATAGTTTATCGCTTCTTGCGCATCAGAGAATACTGCATAACCAGCAGTTGGTATCTGATACTTTTTCATTAAGTTTTTTGCAAATACTTTTGACGATTCTATGATTGCCGCATTTGCGTTTGGTCCAAAACAAGGAATTCCTTCCATTTCAAGAATATCAACCATTCCCATCGCAAGAGGATCATCTGGTGTTACTACGCAGAAATCAACCTTCTCATTTTTTGCAAGTTCAACCATATTGGCTAAATCAATTGCACTGACACTTACGCACTTGGCATCTGCCGCAATACCACCATTGCCAGGGGCGCAAATAATTTCTCCAATTGTAGGATTCTCTTTTAGTTTACGTATGATTGCATGTTCACGACCACCGGAACCTATTACCAAAACCTTCATAGACTACCTCCTCTTAATGATGGAATAAACGTACTCCATTACATACCATGACAATATCGTACTTATCACAAGTATCAATCACATGATCATCACGAATGGAACCACCTGGTTGTACTACATATTTCACACCACTCTTGTGCGCTCTTTCAATATTATCTCCAAATGGGAAGAACGCATCCGAGCCAAGTGCTACGTCGTGTTGTTGCTTGATCCAAGCTTTTTTCTCTTCTCTTGTAAATACCGATGGTTGTTCTGTAAAGAACTGCTGCCAAGCACCATCCTGTAATACATCTTCATAATCTTCTGAAAGATAAATATCGATTGTATTATCTCGGTCTGCTCTGCGAATATCTTCTTTAAATGGTAAGTTCAACACTTTCTCGTGTTGACGCAGCCACCAATTATCAGCCTTACTTCCTGCAAGTCTTGTGCAGTGAATACGGGATTGTTGTCCAGCACCTACACCGATGACCTGTCCATTCTTTGTATATACAACAGAATTGGATTGTGTGTATTTCAGTGTAATCATCGCAATTAATAAGTCTAGCTTTGCTTGTTCTGTGAGTTCTGTATTCTTTGTCACAAAGTTTGTAAGTAATGATTCGTCAATATGAACATTATTTCTACCTTGTTCAAAGTAAATTCCATATACCTGTTTTCTTTCAATCTCTTCTGGAACGTATGTTGGATCGATTTGAATCACAGCGTAGTTACCTTTTTTCTTGGCTTTTAGAATTTCTAATGCTTCTTCTGTATAACCTGGTGCAATAACTCCATCAGACACTTCTTTCTTTAATAGTAACGCTGTATCTTTATCACAAATATCAGATAAAGCGGCAAAATCACCATAGGAACTCATAC
>CALBKL010000155.1 GCA_937895985.1 uncultured Solobacterium sp. | reverse complement strand
GGTATGCGCCGTGTTGGTAAATCTACAATATTGAAAATGATTTCTGAAGTCCTTTTAAAAGATATCCCAAGTGAAAATAAAATTTTTATGAATTTTGAAAGTCTGGAATTGCTTGGGATACGAAATGCGGAAACTTTTGCCAAGCATCTGCAGCCATTCCTCAAACAAAATAATGACAAAAAATATTTCTTCTTCGATGAAATCCAAGTAGTTCATCATTGGGAAGAAGTTATCAATGGCCTACAAGCAGATTATGATTGTGATATTTATATTACAGGTTCTAATTCTACGATGTTGTCAAGTGACCTAGCCACTGTACTTGCGGGAAGATATGTTCAATTTGAAATCTATCCATTTACATTCAAGGAATTTATTGATTGTTATAAAGATTTGCAATTATCACAAGAAGAATACTTCACTAAGTTTATTGAAATTGGTGGTCTTCCTGCTGTGAAACACTTTCAACTTGATCCAAATCCAAGTTATAAATATCTTTCTGATATCTATAATACCGTCTTGGTAAAAGATGTTTTGGAATATAATCAGATTCGTGATATTGATATTTTTAATCGCATTCTGTTATACGCTACCGAAAATATCAGTCATACTTTCTCAGCTTTAAATATCCGAAATTTTCTAAAGAGCGAAGGTCGTAATGTTTCAGTAGATACCGTTTTAAATTATCTAAATTTTTGTATCAATGCCTTTATTTTAAAGAAGGTAGCTCGCTACGATACGATTGGCAAAAATATTTTAAAAGTTGAAGAAAAATATTTCCTAACTGATCACGGCTTTAGACAGGCAAAAGGTTTCTCCAATACCAAAGACATTGAACGTGTATTAGAAAATATCGTTTATATAGAATTATTACAGCGTGGTTATACCGTTTATATTGGCAAAGTGAAGGATAAAGAAATCGACTTCATCGCAGAAAAGGATGGTAAACGTCTCTATTTCCAAGTTTGTTATTTATTAGCAACAGTCGAAACACGCAAAAGAGAGTTTGAAGTCTATCATGAGATTTCCGACAACCATCCAAAGTATGTCTTATCTATGGATACTATTGATTTTAGCCAAGAGGGATATATCCATAAAAATATCATCCACTGGCTATTAGACAAATAATAAAGTATTCGTCTAAAAAACACTTCAATATCGAAGTGTTTTTTACTATCGCCAATTTTCTACATCACTGTACGTAAGGAATTGATAATTCCTTTCTGTAAGTAATATGATTTTGCACCATAGAGTAATGTATATACATTTTCCTCACGTGTAATAGTGATTGAGCCAAGATCCATAAGTTCTTTCTCATGTACAATTTCTTTATCATATACCGTAATCACAAGTGATGTAGCGTTGGCATCTACATGTTTGATGTTCTCTTGGCCACCAATATGCTTGATGATTTGCTTTACCATTTTTTCACCTTCATCACGGATGATTAATCCTGTTGATAGATGACGGAAGTATAGTCTAGTAGCTAAGAAGTAGACAATCGCAGAAATCACACCAACAATGACTACAATAATCAAGTTACGATATAAACTTGTATATTTTAAGTAGCTTAATAGTTCTGGCAGTGTTCCTGGAATTGCAGTAACGGTATTGGTATCTATTGTAAGATAGCCAAGATTTACATGTAATGTTGAAAATAATCCGTATAAGAATCCATTATATCCAAGATGGAAAAAGAATAGTAATGGACTAACCATAAACATCATAATTTGTAGTGGTATCGTTGTGCCAGATATCATGGAAATGAGTGTACCTACAATACATAATTTTTGTACTTTTGCACGTTGTGCCTTTGATGTACCGATACTGTACATTCCCCAAATCATTGCAGGTATCGCAAAGATATTCATAACATAATATGGTGCAAATAATCTTCCTGCCCCAGATATAAGTGTTCCTGCGCCTAGCTGTGCAGTCCACACATTTGCGTCACCCACAACCGTAGCACCTGCAATATTTGTCCACACTCCACCAGATGATGAATACCATAATGGTTGTCGGATGAGTGCATTCAAATGGAACAGTTGCAAGAAACGATCCGTGACTCCATAGAGAATCATATTAAATGGGCTACCTAAATCAGAAGAGATATAGTTTACCAAACGTACAATGAACAGGATAAAGTATGGCCAAATAACACCAAATACAGCACCTGCTAATATACAATATATAACTGTTTTTAATAACGCATCTGTTTGTTTTAATAGTGAAGCTTGCCCAATTCCATGATGGCTTCCTGTTCGACAAGCGATATACGTTAACATTGTCACGATAATTGTGCCAACCATTCCTGTTAATAATGGATAGTTCGCAGAACCTGATAAATAACTAACAGATGAAGATGCGATACCTATATTGAATAGTGCATTATACGCATAAGATGGTAATACTGGTGCTGGCACAAACATCGTAGCAATGTGGAATGCAAAATAACCAGTTAAACCGGCAACTACTGTTACGGAGCTGTTTTTCTTTTGCGTTAATAGTCTTAATAGAATGAGTAATGGCGCATACATTAAGATTGTTCGTGCAATAATACCTAATAGTTCCCCTACCAAGAAGACACCATCATTTGCGATGATGGTGACTAATCCATATGCAGGATGAAGGATTATATTTGATACACCACACAGAAAGCATGCGAATGCAATTACAATCAGTGGAAATTTCAAAATTTGAAAATATGAATGCATGTATTGCATACTAGCCTCCTGTTAAAATAGTGAACTTAGTTTTGTAAAATAGGATACTTTCTTTCCTTTGATCATACGTACACGTTTTTGATCGCATATACGAATCTCTAATTCTTTAATCTCGTCAATTGGATAAACATCAGAGTCTACACCAAGGATTGCCTTTTCAAAGCTTGCGGAGCTTAGCTTCACTTTTGTATCTTTACTTAATACGATTGGCGCAAATAGTGAACGTGATTTACTATGATGAATACCAGCAATCTCAGAAAGTTCAATTAAATCTAAACCTTCTTGAATGACTGCACCACCTAATGAACGGTTATATGCTGTGGAACCTAGTTGTGTACATACACACATACCAGTACCACGGAAAGTTTCTAGATATTCATCGCTTAGATGAACATCTAAGATTTGCGTACGTGCAATATTTTCAACACGTATTTCATTTACCGCATGGTAAATATTCCCATTTACTTCCGTTACTAGTAATGGATATTCATTAATTTCATATTTACCAGACAAGTACATCTCTAATAAAGCATCAACTTCATTGTCTTGGTAGTCTGTAAAAAAACCTAGCGTTCCTGTATGTAAACCTAAGAATTTCACGTCTGGTATCAGTTCCATGTAATCATGAATCGCTTTGATATAAGTACCATCTCCACCAACTACAAAGACTGTATCTGGATTTTCTTCGTTATATTCATATTGATTGCTTTGTAATACTTGTTTGATTTTGTCACCAATCTGTTTTGATTGGTCATCAAATCTTGTTATGATTGTAAATTTTTCCATAAGTTTCTTCCTTGTTTGTATTATACATCACATTGCTTGAATCCAAGTGGATTATAGACGTTTATATAATCTTGCACTCCAGAAATTCATCCCTATTTCATCAATGTAAAAGTGCATGATTGCTTTCCAATTCTTTGTAGCAGTACTTAAAATCATCATTTCCAGCCCTTTTTTCTTCAGTTCTTTTTCAAGGCTTTCCATCAATTGTTTCCCAATCCCACGTGAGCGATAAGATGGATGTACATAGATTTCTTGTACCTCAAAGTAATGCATGTTTTTATCTATCACACTTGTTTGTTTTTCTTGTATTTCCTCTTTGCCAAAAATATAAGCTATCAGTTCATCATCATACGCCGCTAAGATATAACAATCTTGAAAGTCATCTTCTGTATTGGCTCGATATCCATAACAACTCTCTTCTTTTTCCCACATCAAAGATAATTCTAATAGTCTTTTTATGTCTGATTGTTTTGCTTCGTGTATAGCGACCATGGAAGGTTTCTCCTTTTCTTAATCCATATCTATTATATGTTTGATTTTCATATTCCGAAACAAAAGAAAACCCGTATCAAGATATTCCCAATACAGGTTTAGTACTTATTGCACCTTTGTGCCTGGAGTTAAGCCGTTGACTTCAACAAGTCCGATTGTCTTGTCTTCCTTACCAGCTAGTAACATACCCTGTGATTCAATACCACGGATGACTGTTGGCTGTAGGTTAGCAATCATTACAATACTCTTACCGATAACTTGTCCTGGTGTATAGCTTTGTGCTAAGCCAGAAACAATCTGACGTACTTCACCATCACCTAAGTCTACTTTTAATACGAAGAGCTTATCCGCATCAGGATGTCTTTCACAAGAGAGGACCTTACCAACGCGCAGGTCAATCTTCTGGAAGTCTTCTACAGTAACCGTTGGCTTCTTTTCAATTTCCTTCTTACGTGCTTTCGCGTTGATTTCATTGATCATATCAATCTTAGATTGAATCGCCTTTTCATCAATACGTGCAAATAAGATTTCTGGCTTCTCTGCTACATGGATGCCAGTTTCAAGCTTACCAAATTCAGAAATTGTTCCGAAGTCTCTTTGTTGTGTATTTAAATCATCTAGAATCTTCTTAGATGTCTCTGGGAAGAATGATTCCATTAATACAGCTGCGATACGTACAGATTCTAATAAGTTATATAGAACAGTCGCAAGACGCTCAATCTTATCGGAATCCTTTGCAAGTGCCCATGGTGTTGTCTCGTCGATATACTTGTTACATCTAGAGAATAAATCAAGGATATCCTGGATTGCGTCAGCCACTCTAAGTTCATCCATCTTCTCAATGACCTTCTTCACAGTGCCTGTAGCTACTGCCTTCAGTTCATCATCAATTGGTTCACTAACATTTGGATTCGCAACAACTCCACCGAAGTACTTATTCTGCATGGAGATTGTACGATTCACTAAGTTACCTAGGTTATTCGCAAGGTCACTGTTGATACGTTCAATCATTAAGTCATATGTCACATGTCCATCTTGTGCAAATGGCATCTCATGTAACATGATGAAACGAACAGCGTCTACACCAAATAACTTCACTAAGTCATCCGCATATATCACATTACCATGTGACTTAGACATCTTAGAATCACCAATCAATAGCCATGGGTGACCAAATACCTGCTTAGGTAACGGTTCATTCAATGCCATTAACATGATTGGCCAATAAATTGTATGGAAACGAATAATGTCCTTACCAATCAAATGAAGATCGGCAGGCCAGTATTTCTTATAGAGTTCATCATGATTACCATCCACATCATATCCAAGACCTGTAATATAGTTGGATAATGCGTCAATCCAAACGTATACAACGTGCTTTGGATCAAACTCTACTGGAATTCCCCACTTAAAGGATGTACGTGATACACAAAGATCTTGTAATCCTGGTTTTAAGAAGTTGTTTACCATTTCATTCTTACGGCTTTCTGGTTGAATGAAGTGTGGATGTTCATCGATATACTTCATCAACTGGTCAGCGTACTTACTCATCTTAAAGAAGTAAGCTTCTTCTTTCATTGGTACAACTTCACCACCACAAACAGGGCACTTACCTTCTTCTGTTAACTGACTCTTTGTGTAGAAGGCTTCATCTTCTTGACAATATAAGCCTTCATAATATCCCTTATAGATATCACCCTGGTCATAGAACTTCTTAAAGATCTTTTGTACTTGTCTTTCATGTGGCTTATCTGTTGTACGAATGAAGTAGTCGTAAGAAGTATTCATGACATCAAATTGTTGTTTGATGACAGCAGCTACTTCATCTACGAATTGTTTTGGTGTCTTACCTGCAGCCTTTGCCTTCTCTTCTACCTTTTGACCATGTTCATCTGTTCCTGTTTGGAAACGTACATCATAGCCTTCCGCACGCTTAAATCTAGCGATTGCGTCTGCTAGTACAATCTCATAAACATTTCCGATATGTGGTTTTCCTGATGTATATGCGATTGCGGTTGTAATGTAATACGGTTTTTTGTTTTCCATTTTTGCGTACCTCCTCAAAATAAAAGACATCCCAAATGAAAGGACGTCTTGCACGCGTTACCACCTTTGTCTTGCGGATGAATCACTCATCTGCCTCTCTTCGTTGTAACGGACGTCTCCGGGTCATACTCTTCGCATGACCAGCTCCAAGACCATATTCCATTTTCCCTTCATGCATGTTTTCACCTACCACACGCTCTCTACGAATCAAAGAAAATGTACTCTTCTTTTCATTGCTGTTATCGGTATTATTATACGTTGAAAGTGTGTTTTTGCAAATACACAGAATGTATATTTGTGTTGGTAAAAGCCTTTTCTATCGCCTTTATACAAGCGTTCTACATAAATAAACCTTGTGTTTTTAACCTTGCCAGTATATCATTATAGAGAATACAGGATTTACTTCCGTATCATAGAATAGGAGATTCAAAGGCACAATGGCAACAGGCAAGGTAAAATGGTTTAATGCTGAAAAGGGCTACGGATTCATCACAACTGATGAAGGTAAGGACGTTTTCGTTCATTACTCAGCAATTCAGAGTGAAGGATTCAAGACACTTGATGAAGGCGCTGCAGTAAGCTTCGACATCACAGAGTCTAATCGTGGACCACAGGCTTCCAACGTAACAAAGCTCTAATTAAGAACATTGTACGAACAAAAGAACGGTTTATCCGTTCTTTTTTTGTTGATAAGCACAAGAAAAGATGGCATATTACCATCTTTTTATGTTTTATTCAATTCCTAAATCTTTGCCATTACTACCAATGACTGTTTTATACCAATTATAGCTCTTCTTCAGATATCTGTTTCCTGTACCATTTCCTTCATCATCAAGATCAACGTAAATGATTCCATATCTCTTTGTCATCTGTCCTGTACCATTAGAAACAATATCAATCGGTCCCCACATAGTATATCCAAACAAGTCGACACCTTTTTCAATTGCTCTTTGCATAGCCTGAACATGCTTTCTCATGTAATCAATACGGTAATCATCATTGATTACATTACCTTCTTCTACAGTATCAATAGCACCGAGTCCATTTTCAGAAATAAACAACGGCTTCTGATATCTATCATAGAGATCCTGTAAAGCCAACATTAATCCGTCAGGATCAACTGACCATCCCCAGCCTGTTTTTGGCAAATATGGATTCACAATACCTTCAAGCGTATTTGTATCAATAATTTTTTCTGCAGCTTCAGTTTCTTCAGAAGAAACCACTCTGCTTCTGTAATAAGAAAATGTAATGAAGTCTACAGGATAAGATGCAATAATTTCTTCGTCACCTTCTTCAAAAGTAATATTGATATTATTTTCTTCAAAATACTGCCATATATAATCAGGATACTTTCCTCTTACCTGAACATCAGAGAAGAAATATTCTTTTCTTTTTTCTTTTTCAGCAGCAATAACATCTTTTGGGTTACATGTGTAAGGATACACTGTCTTGTATGCAATCATTGCACCAACTTTGGCATGGTTGGAATGCTGATGAATATACTTTACTGCGAGTGCACTTGCCACAAACTGGTGGTGTGCTGCCTGATACATTCTCTGTAACAGATTTTCACTGTCAGGATAAATACATGCAGCATCCCAACAGATAGGTTTGACAGCAGCGTTACCAATTTCATTAAATGTCAGCCAATAATCTACAACATCATCCAGATTATCTACAATCGTTCTGACGAACTTCATGTAAAACTCAATAAATTTACGATTGTCCCATCCACCATATGTGTCTACTAAATATAATGGTGTTTCATAATGAGAAATAGTAACCATTACTTTCATTCCAAGTTCATGACAGTATTTAAACATATCATGATAAAAATCAAGTCCTTTTTGATTAGGAGTTTCTTCTTCTCCAGTCGGATAAATTCTGGTCCAGTTGATAGATGTTCTGAAGATATTAAAATTAGCTTCAGCCATCAATTTTAAATCACTCTTATAGGTATGATAGAAGTCAATGGCCTTATGAGTAGGATAATAATCTGCATCTCTTCTCAATCCTCCAAAAAAACCTCTTGCTTTAATGTCAGCAGTAGACATTTGTTTGCCATCTTCCAGATAAGCACCTTCACATTGGTTAGCAGCTACTGCACCACCCCATAAAAATCCTTCAGGAAATTCCTTTTTTACTTCTTTATTTAAAAATGCCATATTATTCTTCTTTCTTATATTCAGCTACTATTGTTTTTCCTTTTTTTGCATATCCATCTGTAGTGAAACTCATTTTTTTCTCACAACCAGGAAAAATCATCATTGTTGTCAGATCATATTCTTCCTGTTTCAAATCATAGGAATTCATGCGAATGATTTTATCGCCTCTGTGGACTGTTGTGCCAGCATCTACAAACTTTTTAAATCCAACACCTTGTTTATTTACAGTATCAATACCGATATGTACCAGTATTTCTACACCATCTTCATTTTTCATTCCAAATGCATGTATGGTAGGAAACAACATTGTGACCTCTCCATCACATGGAGCCACAATTACATCATCATCAGGCACAATGGCAACACCGGTTCCCATCATACCTTTAGAAAACACATCGTCATTCACTGCAGTAAGTGGAATGATTTTCCCACTTACCACAGCTGCAAAATCATTTGTGTTTTCTTCTTTTTTTGAAAACAACTTAAACATACTTATTTGATGCTCTTTCCATCATATAAAACATAAGTGCATAGAAATGAGACCACGAAGGAAACAGCAACACCCGCAAGAATTGCTCCCATAGTTTTTTCAAAAATAACTACACCAAGGATAGAAGAATAACCCATTGCAAAAGCTTTAGCACCCATAAACCCGGCAACAGCACCACCAGCAATACCACCGGCTACAAGACTAATCATCGGTTTTTTCAAGCGAAGATTAACACCGTATAATGCAGGTTCAGAAACACCGGAAAGCATAGCACCGATACCAGCTGATAATGCAGTTGCCCTAAATTCTTTATCTTTAGTTTTTAAAGCAACAGCACAACAGGAACCACATTCAGAAATGTTATGTAAAATCCATCCAGGTCTGAACACATTATCATACCCAGTACGAGAGAACAATTCCATCATAGGAGCTACAGGCAACATATTTACACCCATCATAACCAAGAATGGCTGAGCTGCGGCAATAATACCCGGAGCAAATCCACCTAAATGTGCTTGTAACCAGATGATACCTGCGACAATCCAAGAACCAACAATATTACCAATAGGACCTAATGCTAATACAACGATTGGAAAACCAATTAAGAATACACATAATGGAGCAAATACACTTCTGAATAATCCAGGAATTACTCTGTAGAAGAATCTTTCCAGATATGCACATAGAATAGCTGTAAAAATACCTGGAAGTAATGTACTACCATAGGAAGCTAAATGTACAGGAAGTCCAAACATTGTAGTAGCTTCTCCGGCAGTCATAATAGTATTAAAATCCGGATATACCAATGTCAGTGCAATTGCCATTGAAAAAGCAGGATTGGATTTTAAAACTTTACTTGTACCATATGCCACTAATACAGGCATAAAGTAGAATGGTGCACTGGACATGAAGTTAAGCATTGTATATGCTGTAGAACTTGCTGCTGATGGGATGAAGTAATTCAGTAAAGAGAGAATTACTTTCAGCATACCTGCTCCATACACTACAGTAATGAATGGTGTCAGTGACTGAGACATAAATGTAATTGCTTTTTCAAAATAATATTTGAAATTCTTCTTCTCATTACCAGACACAAGATTTTCATCAAGATTCTCATTAATTGGAGCTTCTGTCTGTACTGAATAATTTTTTTCAAGATTATCAAATACAGGGAATAAATGTTCACCAAGAATAATCTGGTACTGCTGATTTCCATAAACCACACCTAATACTCCAGGTAGATTTTTAATTTTCTCATCCTCTGCTTTATTTCTGTCATTCAAATATAACCTTAAACGTGTTACGCAGTGTGTAATTGTTTTGATATTTTCGACACCACCTACATATTCCACTATCTGCTTTGTCAAATTATCATAATCTATTTTAGCCATTAGTATTGTCCTTTCTTTGTAGCTCATACAGCCTTACAATATGAATCATTAAATAAATACAATCTTCATCAGTACATCTGTAATTAAACTTTCCATTAATAAATTCACTGATTTCATGAATACACCTGTCAACTCCTTCATACTTCGTGACCAATTGACCGAATATATTAGTAACTTCAATAGAACCGTTAGAAGTTTGATGACTGACAATTCTGCTTAAGAAAAATTTCAGGTGAATAATGTACCTTGAATACGCTAACGAATCTTCATCTATCTGATTTCCAAGATATTTCATTGTGATATTCACAATACTGTTTACGCCTTCGAGCAATTCTCTTGTTTCAATATTTGTTTTTTCTTGAGACGCCACAATCAGGTGGAAAGCAATAGATGTTGCTTCATCTTTTGGAAGATCTACATGCAGAGTTTCGTTAATATATTGAATAGCACACTTACCTACTTGGTACTCATCTTCGTAAAATCTCTTAATCTCTTCATTAAACAACTTTGAGGTATTATTTCCCTCTCTGAATTGTTTAACACTGAAATCAATATGATCCGAAAGACTGACAAGTAAGTTGACATTATATTTTTGATTCAATGTTTTAGCAGCATAATCAATAATATGTTGTGATACTTCAATCACTTCGAAAGGCACTTCTTCAAATAAAGTAAGATTTAAATTTTTCTGTCTGTCCAGATAAATATATGTCTTCATAATTTCTTCAGGATAAACAATATCATTCTTGCTTTTTTTAAACCCAAGTCCCTTTCCTATCGCTATCATTTCACGGCCGTTTGAATCTTTAACGATAACAATATTATTGTTCACTACTTTAAATGTCCTGTACACCTGTTTATCTAACTTGAGCATGATTCTCCTTCCCTAATACAAATTAAAAAGGCAAACTCAAACATTTAGTTTACCGCCTCAGATAAACTAACGTAAGAATTTGCCTTAATAGCTTAGATTAAGTAACAAGTCTTAATTTGTATTACACTGTAAGTATAGCTGGTACCGCTTTCAATTGCAATAGTATTTTTATTTTTTTTGTATCTCTTATTTAAAACTGTCGAATGAGTATTCTTCATATACCTTGGATACAGGTGTATGATTTTCGATTGATTCGATTGTATTCGCAAGCATTTCAGCGATAGATAATACTTGAATCTTTGTTGTACATGTCTTCTGGTCTTCACGAAGTGGAATTGTATCTGTAATCACCATCTTTGTGATTGGTGAGTTTTCAATCTTCGCAATCGCATCACGTGAGAATACACCATGTGTAATTCCAGTATAGATATCCTTAGCACCATGACGCTTTAAGATTTCGCAACCGGCTACAAGGGAACCTGCTGTATCACAGATATCATCAATCACGATGCATGTCTTATCCTTTACATCACCAATGATGTTCTGCGCTTCTACCATATTTGGCTTTGGACGACGCTTATCAATAATTGCGATAGGTGCATCTAATAAATCAGCCACTCTTCTAGCACGTGTAACTCCACCATGGTCTGGTGAAACAACGACTAATTCATCCTTTGGAATTTGTAGACCCTTGAAGTAACTAGCAAGCATCGGTACTGCTGTAATATCATCGATAGGAATATCGAAGTAGCCCTGAATCTGTGCTGCATGTAAGTCAAATGTTACAACACGGTTAGCTCCTGCAACCTGTAATAGGTTTGCAACTAACTTCGATGTAATTGGCTGACGTGGTTTTGCTTTACGATCCTGACGAGCATATCCGTAATAAGGCATAATAACGTTAATTTCTCCGGCACTTGCACGTCTACATGCATCGATGCAGATGAGAACTTCCATTAAACGCTCTGATACTGGGTTACATGTTGACTGAATGATGAAAACAGAACGACCTCTGACAGATTCTTGTGGTTCGACTAAAATCTCACCATCTGCGAAATGTTCAACCTTGATTTTACCTAAAGGTAATCCCAAATGCTTACAAATAGACGCTGCTAGATCGGTGCTTGATGTTAGAGCGAATACGACAGTTTCCTTAACCATGATTTTCCTCTTCTCCCATATGAATGTTGTATATCCTTATTAATTAAAGATGTTTTATAACTATTCGTCAACCCTTACGGCGTACAAATGGTCCGACTGTTTCAGCTTTTGAAACATTTGTGTCTTCTAACCATGTGCCTGGTAAAATTTCTGCGTAATCTTCAACAGTTACATCTCCATATAGATATGTATTAGGATGGATAATTACATCAGTCCCAAATGTTACATTTGGTCCAATATATGTTGTATTAGGATCATAGATTGTAACACCCTTCTTCAACCACTCTGTGTTGATTCTCTCTTGCATGTATTTTGCGGCGTGTGCTAACTCAACATTACCGTTGATACCTTGTACTTCTTGCCAATCATCACATGGAATTGCTACAACCTTCTTACCTAGTTTCTTTAAAATCTCAACTAAATCTGTTAGATAGTATTCGTTCTGGGCATTGTTGTTATTCAAATGCTTGAGACCTTCAAATAGAGATTGGTTATTGAAGGCATAGATACCTGTGTTAATTTCACGTACTGCCTTTTCCGCATCATTTGCATCTTTGAACTCAACAATCTTTTCAACTGTTCCATCCGCATTACGAATGACACGACCATATGCTCCATTGTCTTCCGGAATTGCAGTGAGTACTGCCATATCCGCATCACCAATCAAATCATATAATTTCTGGTATGTTTCTGGTTTTACGCAAGGTGTATCTCCACTAGCAACTAGAGTAATACCATCTTCATTAGCGAGCTGTTGTGCCTGCATAACCGCATGTCCTGTTCCAAGCTGTGGTTCTTGTACCGCAAACTCACACTTTCCAGCCATCGCAGTTTCAACTTCTTCGTGCTTATAACCAACTACACATACAATTCTTTCTGTACCAGACTTCTTTAAGCTATTGATTACCATACCTAACATTGGTACTTCTAGAATCTTATGTAATACCTTTGGCAATTCTGAGTGCATGCGAGTTCCTTTACCACCCGCCATAATAATTGCATTCTTCATTTTATTTCCTCCTATATTTCATGCAAGCATGATTTATCGCGTATGTACTGTTGTCTTTCTGACAAAGTATTTCTTCTTTTTTAATATATCAATGGAACGGTCCAATAACTCTACATCTTTTGTAATACCAAATACAGTTGAACCACTGCCTGACATCAACACACCATCAAATCCTAAGTCCAATAAATCTTTTTTGGCCTTTCGGATTTCTGGCACAAGTGTCATTGCGGCATTTTCCATCGAGTTACCTAAACTACTGATGATGCCATCATAATCATTGTATTCCAGCGCTTCTTGCATTGCTTTACAATCAGGATGAATTCCTTCTTGTTCATCCACGATGTGGAAGGCTTCAGCAGTCGATACACCCTTGCGTGGCTTAATCAACAATAATGAGAAATCTGGTTTACATAAGAATGTTGTTATCTTCTCACCAACCCCTTCCACAAATGCAGGTCGATTGAGGATACAGAATGGTACATCTGCACCAACTTCTTTACCCACCGCAATCATCTCCTCTTTTGTAAGATTTAGATTACACATGCGATTAATCATACGTATTGCGGCAGCCGCATCTGCACTACCACCCGCAAGACCAGCTCTTGTAGGAATATGTTTCTCCAAACGACAACAGAATTCTTCTGTGATATTATACTTTTCCTGCATGATATGAATCGCTTTGATAATTGTATTCTTATCATTGATTGGTAAGTAGTCTCGATTTAACTCTAGTGTTGTTTGTTTTGCAAATTCCATTTCTAAAACATCGTAGAAATTGATTGGAACCATAATCATTTTTAAATCATGGTAACCATCTTCACGTTTTCCCACAACATCTAAACATAGATTTATTTTTGCGTATGCTCGTTCTTTCATTTCATGACCTCATGAATTTGTTTTAATTCATCGATGGTTAATTCCTGGGCACGTTTATTGGCTGGAATATTAGCCTTCTCTAGTATCTCTATTGCCTTAGTACCATCATCTACATATTCTTTCAGATTGTTGTAAATGGTTTTACGACGTTGCTTGAAACAGGCTCTTACCAGTTCAAAGAAGTCTCGAATCTCTTCATTACTTGCGTCATGATTCTTTCTGGCGAATTGAATGATGACACTATCGACAGCAGGGGAAGGATTAAAGGATCTACCTGGTACTGTAAATAAACGCTTGATATCGAATAGATACTGCCCCTCTACAGATAAGGCATTGTATTCAGGATCTTTTGGTTTTGCGACAAAGCGGTCACCGACTTCCTTTTGTACCATAACCGTAATATAAGAGATATCTGGATTTTCAAATATCTTAAATAGTACTGGAGTCGTAATGTAGTATGGAAGATTTGCACATACAGATACGGTTTTATACTTTTCTTTTAATGCATGTACAACTTCATCTAAATCACATGTTAAGAAATCCTGTAGGATAATCTCTACATTGGAATAGTCTTCTAAAGTATGTTGTAGTACTGGAATTAGACCTTCATCTATCTCAAATGCAAGTACGTGTTGTGCATGCATTGCGAGTTGTTCGGTTAAACTTCCTATGCCTGGACCAATTTCGATGACTGCACCTTCGCAATGTGACATTTCAGCACAGCGTTCTACGATAATTGGATCAACTAAAAAGTTCTGGCCAAATCCCTTCTTCGCTCGTAATCCAAATTGATCTAGTATCTCTTTTGTACGAGACGGGGTTGAAATTAATTTTTTCATTTATCTATAACCTCTCGTAATTCCTCTTTGCAAACCGCAATGCAATTTAGCCTTGCAAGCATGGTTTTCGCATTACCATCACCAACATGGTAGTATTCTCCAACTTTACGTCGGATTTCCGCACTGTCTGATTGCCCACTTAAACCGAGTTCAAATAAGTCGCTCATCGTTAAATTACCTTTTGGTTTATCAGTGATAGTTACAACATTCTGTAATGCATTCCACAATGTATCTTTATCCGCATGTTCAATACCAACCTTCTTCTCTGTACGTGCATTACGCTTCTCAACAAACGCATTCTTACAGTTAGGAACATGCTGATTAATAATATGACGAATTTGATTCCCTGGTGTATCTGGATCTGTAAAGACAATTACACCTCGTGTGCCTGCAGCATAGCGAATCTGTTCAATGACTTTATCATCGATACTGCTGCCACCTGTCTCTATCGTTTCACAATCAAAGTATTTCTTTAATTGTTGTGTATCGTGTCTACCTTCTACAACAATTATCTCATGAATGCGATCCATCAGCTTCCTCCAGGAATCTAGTCCAGTTGGCATCGATTTGTGCAGCCATATCTTCAACTGAAATATTTCGAATCTCTGCCATCTTTTCTACAATGTATGGAATATTGGATGGTTCATTTCGAGTTCCACGGACTGGAACTGGTGCCATGTATGGTGCATCTGTTTCACTCAGTAAGTAGTTTAAGTCGATAGTCTCTACCACATCTACAGCATGTCTTGCGTTTTTGAATGTTAACGCGCCCCCAAGTGCGATATAGTATCCTAACTTCGTAAATTCTTTTGCCATCTCTTTTGAACCAGGGAAACAATGTAATAATCCCTTCCAGTGATGTTTCTTCATGATATCGAAGGTATCTTGCATAGCATCTCTAGAATGTACCAAGATTGGTTTATTTACTTCTCTAGCAAGTTCGATTAACTTTGCAAAGTACTCACGTTGTACAGCACGATCAGTTTCATCTGTAACCCAGTGGTACTCTAGCCCAATCTCTCCAATCGCAGTTACCATTGGATTTTTGGCTAACTCACAAAATTCATTCCAATATTTTTCATCTATCTTCGTCACATCTTCTGGAAAGATACCCGCCGCAACCTTGTAGTTTTCTGGGTTACGTTTAACAAATTCGATTGCTCGTTTTGTTTCTTCTAGTGATAGTGTAATAATCATTAATTTATCCACATGCTTTTCTTTACAGCGTGCGATAACTTCTTCTAAATCTTCTTGAAACTCTTCTCCCATCAAATGACAATGGGTATCTACATAATGTAATTCACTCATCTTATTTCCCTAAACAGAAGCGTGAGAAGATTTCATCTAAGAGATCTTCTTTGCCTGCCTTTCCAGTGATCTGTCGTAATGCAGTCCACGCTTTTTCTAAATCGATTGTTACTAAGTCAAGCTCCATACCTGCATGTAATGCATTTACTGCATCGTTCATTGCTTGTTCTGCCTGCAAAGCATAACCAATCTGTCTTTCGTTATTTAATGTATCGCTATTGGCTGCGATATATTCACTATGATATTTCTCAACAATCGCATTTGTTAGTTCTGTAATATCCTTCTGGATAGCACTGATAGATATACCTGCATGCATACTATCCTTATCTTTCTTATTATATACAACAATACGATTATGATTCTTTGTCTTCTCTAATAATTCTTGATCTTCTTCGGTTAATTCCTCGGAACCATCTAATACAACAATCACAAGTTGTGCCTTTTCTAACGCTTGTAAGGATTTGGTAATACCAATCTGTTCAATCGCATCATCACTCTTACGAATACCTGCAGTATCGATTAAGTTTAGCGTGATACCATTTAGTCGTACAGTTCCTTCCACAAGGTCTCTTGTCGTTCCGGCCACATCCGTAACGATTGCTTTATCTTCTTCTAATAACGCATTCAATAAGGAGGACTTACCAACATTTGGTCTACCCAAGATAACGGTATTAATTCCTTCTTTAATCACTGCCGATTGTTGGGCTGTCACGATGATCTTATGAATATCATCAATCCACTTCTCTGCCTTTGGAAGAATTTCCTCCTCGGTTAATTGATGTACATCATCATATTCTGGATAATCAATATTTACTTCGATATTGGAAATGATTTGTGTTAAATCTTCTTCCAATGGTCGCATTAGTTTTGCGACAGATCCTTTTAATGAATGAATTGCGCTCTTTGCGTTAATTTCATCCTTAGCCCAAATTAAGTCATTGATACCTTCTGCTTGCGATAAGTCCATCTTTCCGCTAAGGAACGCGCGTTCCGTAAATTCTCCACGTCGTGCCATACGTGCACCTGCACCAAGTATCAGGGACAATACTTTTCTTGTAATATAGACGCCACCATGACAAGAGATTTCCACAACATCTTCACCAGTATATGATTTTGGTGCACGGAAAAGACTGACGAGTACTTCGTCAACAGATTCATTTCCTTCTTTGATAGTTGCGTAATGGATTGTATATCCCTTGGCATTACTAAAATCTTTACCTGTTAAATCGGTAACGATTTGAATTGCGTCACTACCAGAAATACGAATGACGGAGATGGCTCCCATCGCATCCGCAGTGGCGATTGCGGCTATAGTATCCTGAAACATGCTGTCCCTCCAGTTTTCCACTATTATTGTACTAGTTTTATCAACTCCTTGCATGTTAACTCAGCAGTTTTTTTAATGTGTGCTAAGATTAAGCCATGAAACTATCAAATTCTATACAAAATGCCCTTAATGAAATGGGCTATCATTCCCTATTACCGATTCAGGAAAAAGTTATACCGATGATTCAAGATGGAAAAAGTCTATTTGTTTTAGCCAAAACAGGCAGTGGAAAAACTGCGTCCTATCTCATTCCTGCGATTGAGCAAGTCCAAGACAACGATGATTTTACTTCTGTTTTAATTGTTGCTCCTACACGAGAACTCGCAATTCAAATCTCATTGGAGGCGAAGCTACTAGCTTCCTATACGAAAGTGCATATCGTAACGTTAATTGGTGGTATGGATTCCGATAGACAACTCAATGCACTACGCCATCGTCCTCATATCATTATTGGAACTCCTGGTAGATTATTAGATTTATATACACAAGGTGCCTTTGATCTTTCAAAGTTATCACTGTTTATCATTGACGAAGCTGACCAAGTTTACTCAACTGGCCAATCAGAAGAAGTAAATCAATTACGAAAAGAAATTCAAGATGTTCAAACAATTTGTTTATCTGCCACAAAAAACGATACGATTCAAACTTACTTTGATACCCCATTTGAAGAGGTACTTCAAGGCAATATGGCCATTAACGAAAAGATTTATTCGTACTATCTTGAAACAGAGGATAAGAAAACAACTTTACTATCTCTACTACAATCTCTTCCTATTACTTCAGCAATTGTATTTGTAAACCATCGTAGTACAGCCATTGAATTATCAGATCTACTACTAAGAAATAATATTCTTAGTTCTGCTTTCTCTGGTTATTTTGATGAGAGAAAACGTATCGCAATCATGAGCGATTTCCATAAAGGTGATATTCGCGTATTGGTTGCGACAGACGCAGCTGCTAGAGGTCTCGATATCCATGAACTATCACATGTAATTCATTATGATATTTCTATCGATACA
>CALBKL010000154.1 GCA_937895985.1 uncultured Solobacterium sp. | reverse complement strand
GTTTTGTGGTATGGCTGTTTATTCAGCTATTTCCAAGCGATAGTACGATTACCAATTCAATTTTGATTGGTGCTTTCTATAAGCCCTTTGTTTTAGCAGGTGAATACTGGCGATTACTAACATCTGGATTTGTTCATGTTGAATTGTGGCATTTAGCTATGAACATGATGGCATTGTTATCACTTGGTAAAATCTTTGAGCCACTCTTAGGAGTAAGAAGATATTTATTAATTTTAATTCCATCCATTATTGTTGGTTCATTATTCGTATTAGCTTCACCAGAGAATAGTTTTGTGGTAGGACTTTCTGGTGGAATCTATGGATTGCTTGCGGCGTATATAACGCTAATTCTACGTACAGGTGGTTGGAGAATGCCGCCAGTACGCGCTGCGTTAATGAATATGTTATTTATCAATCTCTTGTTAAACTTCTTACCAAATATCTCTGTACATGCGCATTTAGGTGGCTTTGTAACAGGGCTAATTATGTATGGCTTTATTACTACTGAGAAAGAAGAGGTATATAAACGTATCAATCATATCGTCGCTCTTGTTGGTTTGGTCATTGTTCTATGTTTTATTTCATGGCAGAATCGCTCTATCCCAACTCGCTCACGCTATTTAGGAACTGATTATAAAGTGTTACAGATTTTACACGATGGTCCATTACGTGACTATTCATATTTCTTAGCGGAAAGACTGGATACAGTATATGGATTAGAAAATGGACTAGTAAATGTACTAGGAGAGGAATAAGTTATGACTACACAAAAAAACATCTTAAGCTGGGACGAGTATTTTATGGGGCTTGCTCACTTATCAGCCTTACGTTCTAAAGATCCAAATACAAAGGTCGGTGCTGCGATAGTTGATGACAATCACCGTGTTGTATCTGTTGGATACAATGGTTTTCCAAAGGGATGTTCTGATGAAGTTTTCCCATGGGGACGTGATGGTGATACATTAGATTCAAAGTATGCCTTTGTTGTACATGCAGAGTTGAATACTATTTTAAATTCGAAGTGGCCGGTTGCAGGATGTACGATTTATGTATCTTTATTCCCATGCAATGAATGTGCGAAGGCAATTATTCAATCTGGTATTCATCGCATTGTATATGAATCTGATAAATATAATGGAGTTGATACTAATATCGCCAGCAAGCGTATGTTAAAAGCTGCTGGTGTAGAGTTAGTACAACTCAAAGATACAATTCATTTAAATGTTGAAAAGATTCCAAATCCAGAATTATAGAAGATTTGGAATCTTCTCACTTTCTAATGAAAGAAGGTTATGATGAAGAAATTGATTATCGTAATCCTATTAGTGACTTCAATCCTAGTCGGATGTACGACAAATGAATTAATAAATAAAACAGATACTGAAGAACTAGTGTTTCAACCATACCTAGAAATCCAGAAAAACTCATCTATTTCGTTAGGGATACACAACGTACCTGAAGGATATATGGTCCCCGCAAAACAACAGGGTAAAGTTGTACGCTTTGACTACATGACAAATACCTATGATTATCAAGACAGAGTCATGAAGAAATATGCGTATGTATATATTCCGTACGGATATGAAACAAGTACAGAACGATATGATGTTGTGTATACCATGCATGGTCATACGGGAGATGTAACTTCCTTTCCGGGTGAATTAGATGATTTGACAGATATTAAAAATGTCATTGATCATCTGATTGAAAAAAAAGAGATGAAGCCAATGATAATGGTGTTTGCGTCGTATTATCACGATAATGTGGATATGGAATCAGATGATTATGATGCAAGTCTTACGGAAGCTTTTGGTAAAGAGTTACAGAATGATTTATTACCACAATTTGAACATGCATATCGTACATATGCTGGCTCTACAAGTGAAGATGACTTAGTTGCTTCAAGAGACCATCGTATCTTTCTTGGCTTTTCGATGGGTGCAGTAACTACCTGGTATCGCATGATGGATAGTATGAGATACTTTAGATACTATGTGCCTTTTAGTGGATCGTTATATTGGGGTAATCGTACGATGGTGAATGAGTATGGACATGATAATCCAAATTGGACAGCACAACTTTTAGAAAATGCAATCATTGCACAAGGATATACAGCAGAAGACTTCTATGTATTAGCATTAACAGGAACGAAAGATTTTGCATATCGTACTGTAAATATGCAGATAGAAGACATGAAGCAACATTCTGATATGTTTCACTATGACAGTGATGAAGTGAATGGAAACTTTACATTATTGCTAGGGGAGAACGAAGAACATGACTATCATGCGAAGAGACTGTATATCTTTAATTCTCTACCGATGATTAGTCAGATGATTGCGAAGAGAGATATTTTGATATCTGGAAATAATGATTGACGAATAGAGTTCATTATTGTATTCTAATCTACAGAAAAAAGCAGGCTTTAATATAGTACGAGATACTATGAAGGCGATGATAGATTACACTCTAGTAGTTTTTTTAGAGGAACTTGTAATAGATTACTTACAACCTTTGTATATTTTGTGCAAAGGTTGTTTTTTTATGAAAAAGGAGAAAGTAAAATGAAGAAGACATCGAAAAATCTGACAGTGAAAATGATGGGCGCATTAGGCTGTGGTCTCATTGTTGGTTTATTAGTGATTTTTCTAAGAGAAATATTAATGAAGGGAAATCAGGCAGAACTATGGAATACGATTAATAATCTGTTTTTCGCAGATATTTCTGCCGAAGGAAATGAGAAAGCGATTGGTATCTTCTACATTGTTGGACAATTATTCGTACGTGCATTACAAGTAGTTATCATTCCAATGGTATTTACAAGTATTGTACTAGCAATGATACATATTTCTGATACAAAGAAGTTAGGTCGTATCTCTGGTAAGACAATTGGATATTTTATGTTAACAACGATATGTGCCATTGTGATTGCGGCACTGGCAGGAATTGTGGCATATAATGCAGGGGCATTTACCAATAGTGCCGTAGACTTAACACAAGCTACTGGAACGGCTGCTAAAAATCCTCTTATGATTGTTGTTAATGCGATCCCAAACAATATTACTACAGCATTTGGGAATAATGGTGCAGTACTTGCGGTAGTAGTTAGTGCAGCGATGGTAGGTATCTGTATCAATCACTTACAGGATAAAGTTACAGTACTTGTAAAACTATGCGAAGAAATTAACGCAATTATAACGGTATTCCTAGATATTGTTATCAATCACTTTGGACCAATTGCCATCTTCTGCTTAATTGTTAGAACTTGTGCAAGTTATGGTGTAACACACCTACAACCTGCTATCGCTTATGTACTCTTAACGGTATTTATCTTATTACTTGTGCTTATGACGGGATATGCGTTATTTATTAAATTATCAACTGGTTTAAATCCAATTCCATTTGTTAAGAAGATATTTAAGGTAGCGTTATTTGGATTCTCAACATCTTCCAGTGCCGCAACGCTTCCACTAAACATGAAGACAACTATTGAAGAACTTGGTGTAAATGAGGAAATCGCATCCTTTGTACTGCCACTTGGTATGACAGTTAACATGGATGGTACTGCAATTATGCAGGTTATCGCAACGATCTTTATTGCTGGATGTGCTGGATATCCAATGACATTTACAAGTATTCTTACAATAGGCTTCTTAGCAATCGTTGCATCTGTAGGAACACCAGCAGCACCTGGTGCAGGCGCAGTCATTCTATTTACAATCCTAAGTGGTGTAGGTTTCAACAATGAACTTGCCTTAATGACATATACATTAATTCTCGCAATCAACCGTCCGATTGAGATGCTAGTAACATCTCTCAATGTAGTTGGTGATAGTGCTTGTGCAATCGCCGTTGCAAAGAGTGAAGGAGCATTAGACGTAGAAGCATACGAAAAACTATAATCAAATTCATATACAAAATACAGGAGGAGAACAAAATGAGTAAAGAAGTAATCATCGCATGTGACTTTAACAGCCAGGAAAAAACACTAGAGTTTCTACAACAATTCAAGGATGAAAAACCATATGTCAAGATTGGTATGGAAGTCTTCTATGGTAATGGTCCAGAAATCGTTAGACAAATCAAGCAGCAAGGACATCAAATCTTTCTTGATTTGAAATTACACGATATTCCTAATACGGTTTATCATGCGATGAGCATGCTTGCACAGTTGGATGTTGACATGGTCAATGTCCATGCGGCAGGAACAATCGAAATGATGAAGGCTGCACGCAAAGCATTAGATGATCATGGAAGCAAGGCAATCTTACTTGCGGTAACACAATTAACCAGTACAACAGAGGAAGTTATGCACGAAGAATTACTCATTCCACAAACGATGCAGGAAACAGTTGCTCAATACGCAATAAATGCGAAGAAGGCAGGTTGTGATGGTGTAGTATGTTCTCCATTGGAAGTAGAAATTGTTAAAAAGGTATGTGGCGAAGACTTCCAAACGGTTACTCCAGGTATCCGCTTTGCGACAGATAGCAAGGGTGACCAAAAGCGTGTGACTACACCTGCAATTGCACATCAATTAGGTTCTGACTATATCGTTGTAGGAAGATCTATTACAAAAGCAGAAAATCCAGTAGAAGCGCATCGCTTAGCCACAAAACAATTTCAGACAGGAGAAGAATAAGATGAAAAAACGTATTGCCAAAGACCTATTAGACATCCAAGCAGTATTTTTAAAGCCACAAGACCCATTTACATGGGCGAGTGGTATCAAGTCTCCAATCTATTGTGATAATCGTTTGACGCTTTCTTATCCAAAGGTTCGTGA
>CALBKL010000153.1 GCA_937895985.1 uncultured Solobacterium sp. | reverse complement strand
TAATTCTACTTTGTATCTTTGCATATCTTGGTATCGCAATCTTTGCAATCTTCTTGGATACACAAGTTGAATTCTGGATACTTGCAGTATGTGTAGGCTTATTCCAAGGTGGTATTCAAGCTTTATCACGTTCTTACTTTACAAAGATTATTCCAGCAGAACAGTCTGGTGAATACTTTGGTTTAATGGATATCTGTGGTAAGGGTGCAGCCTTCTTAGGTACAGCATCCGTATCACTTGTATCACAGGTAACAGGTTCTATCAGTGCTGGTGTAGGAAGTATCGCAATCTTCTTCGTATTAGGTATCTTCTTCTTTATTAAAACAATTAAAACGAAATAAAAGTCCACTGATGTGGACTTTTTTAGTGACTAAATGCGTCAGGTAAATCATTTTCCAATAGGATTGTATCGGAAGGTAATGCATGTCGATAGATATGATCAAAGGCCTCTTTAACTGTCTTAACAACAATGACACGTTGCATATCAAAGTTAGCTTCTTGTAAACCTTCATAGATAGGCTTTGTTTGGATTTCACCAACAAGGATTACTTCATCAGCCTTACCCTTCATCTTACGACCGAATTCTTTATTCGCTTCATCTTGGATAGAACCAAGATCAATCATTCCCGGTGTTACAACGTAACGTGTATTTGGCATCATCGCAAGTACTTCTAGTGCCATTGCAGAACCGACTGGATTTGAGTTAAACGCATCATCAATAA
Source organism: uncultured Solobacterium sp. (assembly GCA_937895985.1). The sequence goes on along the minus strand of CALBKL010000153.1, from coordinate 4,067 downwards.
AACGATAACCATTAATTGTCTTAAGTTCTAAGCGATGTTCAACCTGCTTCATATTCTTCGCTGCACGCTGAATTGTTGGCCATGGCACATTGAGCTGTCTTGCGACACAGATAGCGGATAGAATATTTAGGATATTCAACTCACCTAGAAGCTTTGTTTCGATTCGTACATGTTCATCACGATGAATAACCGTGAAAGAAGAACCCATACGAGTGTAAGTAATATCATCTGCGTAATAATCAACGTCTCTACTCTTTACACCATAACTCACTGTCTTAACAGGATTCTTTAAACGATAGTTACGGATAAAATCGTTATCATAGTTGAGAACTCCAAGTCCATCCTTTGGTAATAGTTCCATCATCTGCATTTTCTCTTTGATAATGTTTTCTTGTGAGCCAAAGGTTGTTAAGTGTTGAGGACCAATCGATGTTACAACACCAATAGATGGTTGTACAAACTTCATTAGAGAAGTAATTTCACCAACATGATCAGCACCCATCTCACATACAAATACTTGATGAATCGGTTTTAACAAAGTACGAATCGTAATTGTAATACCCATTGGTGTATTGTATGAAGCAGGTGTCATTAATGTATTAAATTGTTCACCAATCATTGCCTGCATAACATTCTTAGTAGATGTCTTACCGTAGCTACCAGTGATACCAATCTTAATCAGTTCTTTGTCCTCACGAAGAATCTTCTTTGCTTGTCCAATGAACCATTGTTTTACAAGTGCTTCAATTGGAGATGTAATCCATCCTACCAGGAAGATTAAAATCCAAGGTAGAATAATCACAAGTGTTGATATGCATGCATACTGAGGTAATAACTTAAAGTTGAGGAATACAAGACCAATCTCTAATAAAGCCATCACAGCGATTTGACGCTTTACGCGTCCTGTATATACAAGTGGCTTAATATATTTCTTGTTTTTCTCTCTCGTAAAGTTAATGCCTGTAAATACAAGTAGTAGCCCTACCCATACCCATGCAAAAATTGTAAATCCAGCAAAGTATGTTAATAATCCAGCAACGATGATATAGCAAAGTGTTGTGACCAACATTCCCTGTATCATCTTCTTATTTCCAGCAAGCCACTTACTGTATCTACCTAATTCATAGCGGTTCTGCTGGAACATATGTAATGCATGTTTTGTTGGTATCAACATTGCAACTAGTGTTACAACTGCGAGTATCCATCTTTCCATACTAAGCTGTCTCCTTTAAGAATATATCTAGAACACGATTAAAACGGTCTGCTTGGTGCCAATATGCCCAATGGTCATCACCCGCAAATATCGCAAGACCTGCATCAGGCATCATCTTCTCCATCTGCTGTCCCATCCATAGTGGTGCAGCCGTATCTAAATCACCCCATACAAGTAATACAGGACACTTTACCAAAGGCAATAACTCTGTTACATCATCATTCACTACCTTTACAAATGTAGGTCTCATAATACCCTGCGCATTACGATAATCCTCTGATCCAGCATTCTTTTGAAGTTCTTCTAATTTTTTAGTTTGACCAGTCACTTTTAAAAGCCACTTACCAGCTTTAAACAGCTTAACACGAATCTTACTTTCAAGGTATTGCTTTGGACGTATACCCGCAGCACCTGTTAAGCACATCTTCTTAACATTCTCTGGATTTTTTGCAGCGTAGCGAATCGCCACACGACAACCGAAGGAATGTCCAACAAGAATCGGATTTTGAATTTGATTCACTGCAATAAAGTCTTCTAGAAATGCCTCATAATCAGGAACACCCCAAGCAACTGGTGGATTATCACTCTCACCAAAGCCAGGAAAATCTATCGCAAAAACACGATAGCGATCTTTATAGTGATCAAAAATTGCCTGCATCATTTCCTTATTCTGACCCCATCCGTGCAGAAGAATCATATCTAATCCTTCACCTTCTGTGATATATGCTGTTTTTACACCGTAAATCTGTTCTATTTTTTTCATATGTCTTTATATTTTAATCGATATTGATGAAATTTTCACCCATTAATACACGTTTATGCTGGAGTATTTTCATTTGTTTTCTTTGGTTTTTGTGTCTTGGTATCATGCCAGATTCTAAAACATACACCTTCAGTGAGATTTTCTGCTGCTACACGATATCCATAGGTTGTTACTACACGGTGAACAATGGATAAACCTAAACCAAATTGGCCATCTGATCCCTTTTCATAGCGATGGAATAATGTACTCAAACGGTCTTTCGAAATATTCTTACCGTCATTGATTACACATAACTCATCTTCATGTAATGTCACCTTGATATAACTCTTGGCATAACGTAATGCATTATCAATCAGATTTTCCACTACGATCCGCCAAGGTTCTTCTTCGCCATGGAAGAAAACCTCTTCATCCAACTCACAGATAAAACTAATTTCTGGGCGAACAACCTTAAGTGATAGTAATGCTTTATCAATAATTTTATTCATGTTGAGATGGTTACCTTCCTCAACCGTATCCTTTAGATAGTCCATCTTATTGAGGATGATTAGACTCTTAACCTTCTTTTCTAAGCGATTTGCGTGTTCAATGATAACATCGACAGACTTCTCCAATGTTTCATATGGATAGATACCATCTTTAATCGATTCTCCATATGACTTAATCGTCGCAATTGGTGTCTTTAAGTCATGAGAAATATTTTGAATCATTTCTTCTTTCTCACGATTTTGTTTCTTTAGTTGGGCATTCATATCACGAAGTGCATCCGCAACTTCACCAATCTCATCATTACGCTGCACGAATAGTTCCGCATCTTCTTCATTCTTAATTTTGGCGATATAGTACTTAATTTGTGATAGCGGTAAAATCAAAGTTGTCACCCATATCAAAAGCATCACCATAAAGCCAATGACAAAGCTAACGTTTAACAGTACAACGCCATTAATCAAACTATCACGTAAGCGTTGTTGAGCAGCATTTGACATAACTGTAATTAGTTCACGTCCATCATTTAATAGCGTTTTGGAATATAAAACAATATTATCTCCTGGCGTATTTGTTCCATCTAACTGTGCCTGTGGTGTGTAGTAAGAATCCATCGTACCAGAATATGGAACATTCGCATTTGTCTTCAGTCTTTCTTTTAAAGTCTGATCCATCTTACTTCCATAGATAACTGTGAAAGTATTCTTCTCATGATCAAACAAGTATGCACTGATTGCACCATCTGTCTGTACGAAGTCTAAAGACTGTCCTGGATTTTGATCTGCGTATAAAATTAAGCTTTCTTGCGCACTATGCAAGCGATTATACATTTCCGCTTCGGTAAATCGTTCAATCGATGGCGAAAGAAAGATAATCACGAACATCGCAAAAATCATGATGAAAAGGAAGATCATACTGAGTAACTGTTGCGACAAACTTAACTCACGTAACCACATTCGTATGCGCTTCATTATCCGAGCCTATAACCGAATCCATAAATCGTATGAATACTTAAATTCGGCATTTTCTTTCTAAGTCTACGTAACGTATCATCTACGACACGGTCACTACCAAAATAATTCTCTTCCCAAACTTGAGATAGAATCTGTTCACGAGGGAAAGCAGTACCACGGTTATTCACAAACATCATCAAGAGTTCAAACTCTTTGGTTGTTAAATCAATCTGCTTATCATCTTCGATGACAATTCTCTGTGCTTCATCAATCTCATAGCCATCGACCTTAATATGTTCTGCTTCATCTTTATAAATACGACGAATCAAGTTATTGACACGTAATACAAGTTCTTTTGGAGAGAATGGCTTTGTAATATAGTCATCACTACCCTTTTCAAGTCCTATGATACGGTCAAATTCCTTATCACGTGCCGACATAAAGATAACAGGTACCTCAGAACGATAGGAACGGATAGCTTCAATGAGGTCAAATCCACTCTTATCGCCTAGCATAATGTCAAGAATCCATAGATGTACATCTTCATCAGAAGTATGAGAGTAAGCCTCATCAAAATCCAAATAAGAACGCACATCATATTCCTGTCTCTTATACACATCTCCGAGCCCACGAGACGGACTCCTATCTCGTA
>CALBKL010000152.1 GCA_937895985.1 uncultured Solobacterium sp. | reverse complement strand
AAAGATGGAGGACTTGTAGCACAAAATGGAGGAAAGATTCAGTTTGGTGGAGGAGATATTAAAACTGAAAAAAGAAATCCTAACGATAATTATAGTGGAGTAGTGCCATTTTTAGCAGACGCTTCTTCAAATATAAACTTTAAGGGAGCAACAGAAATTTCTATTTCAGATGGTATACTTATGCCAGGAACAGCAACTGATTATGCAGCTGAAGATTCATCAGATCCTGCAAATGCCATAGCAACAGCAGGTAAAAAATATACAGGAATGCAGAATGTAAAAGTTAATGTTACAGGAAATGGTGTAATATTAAGAGTTACAGAAGGTGGAACTGTAAATGATAACAAATGGACAGGACCTACTGGACTTATTGAGAGTGTTGAAGATGACATGAAAATAAACAGAGGAAACCTGAGAATAGGACCAAATGCAGATTATAAAGTATATTATAAAAATGGTGAATATTCTATAGAAAGAAATATTGACCTTGATAATGCACCTATTTTCAACAAAATAAAATTCATTTACACAAATTATTTTATTATGCCCAGCTATTTAAAGTAACTGATAAGTTACAATCTTATACGGAGGTACTATCTTAATGTTTTCAAATGCGAATAGCTTTAAAGCAAAAATCAAAAACATTTCAAAAGATAAGGGAATTCCAGCTCAACAAGTACAACAACATTATTTAATTGAGCAAGTATTAAAGCTGATTTCTACTAGTTCTTATAGAGATTCCTTCATTGTAAAAGGAGGGTATCTAATAGGTCAAATGATTGGACTAGATAAGCGAACCACAATGGATTTAGATGTCACTCTGAAGGGAACCGAAATGAGCAGAGAAAATTTGATTCATATCTTTGAAGAGATTCTTTGTTATAAAACTGATGGATTTTCATTTTCAGTAGATAAGCTAGAACCTATTCGCCAAGATGATGAATATGGAGGATTTAGAATTGCCATTGAATGTAAATTAGATAATATTCGACAGATAATTCTGCTAGATATTGCAACTGGTGATCCGATAACTCCAAAAGAAATTGTATATAAATATAAGAGTACTTTTGAAGATAAAATATATGAAATTTATACATACAATATTGAAACAATTTTGGCAGAAAAAATTCAAACAATTTACCAACGCGGAGTATTTAATACTAGAAGTAAGGATTTCTATGATGTATATATTTTGTTTCATCTTAAGAAAAAAGAGATTGATTATGAAAAACTAGGTGTTGCCTGTCGTAATACGTTTAATCATAGAAGCAATAAATTTAATGTAGCAGATATTCTAAATCTTCTAGATACATTGAAGGGTGAGAAGGATATGTTGAAGTATTGGGATAATTATCAAGATAGATTTAGATATGCAAAAAATATCAGTTTTCATGAAGTGATTGATACGATAACTGAATTAATGGTAAATCTGATTGAATATGATTGAGAATTATTATCCTCAGACAATGTGCTTTCTTGCAAGCGATAGTTTAAGGGTGTAGGCTATAAGTAGATGTTTCAACGACAATAATTACAAACCAATATCATTCATAATTTTTAGTGGGGAAGAAAATGAAACAGAATACAAAGTTATTGCATGGTTACACCGTATTAGACCAATATACTGGTGCTGCCAGCATACCAATCTATCAAACGTCCACATTTCATAATACAGAGTTGTATTGTGATGAGCAGAAGTATTTATACACCCGTTTCTCCAATCCAACGATTGATGCATTAGAAGATGGTCTTCGTTGTATTGAGAATGCCAAATATGCATTGAGTTTTAGTTCTGGTATGAGTGCAATATCGAATGTTTTGATGTTGTTAAATGCTGGCGAACATGTCATCCTTCCAAAGGAAGTGTATGGTGGTACTTGTCAGTTTGCAACGAAGATTCTACCTCGTTATCAAATCTCAGCAAGTTTTGTAGATATGGCAAATCTTGCAGAGATAGAAAGTGCGATTACGGATAAAACACGCATGATTTATATTGAGACGCCATCCAATCCTTTATTAAAGGTATGTGATGTTGGCGCAATCGTATCCATTGCGAAAAAGTATGGGTTGATTGCGGTAGCCGATAACACCTTTATGACGACGCTATTCCAAGATACACTTGCGTTAGGTGTTGATATCGTTGTAGAGAGTGCTACGAAGTTTATCAATGGTCATAGTGATGTAGTGGCTGGGGTTGTTGCGACAAATAATGAAGATTACTACAAGCAGTTAGTTCTATTTCGAAAGAACTTTGGTGGTATCTTAGGTGTACAAGATGCTTGGTTAATTATGCGTGGTATGAAGACAATGGGTTTACGTATGAAACAGTCTTCCGAAAATGCACAAGCAATCGCAGAATTCTTGTACAACCATCCAAAGATTAAACAGGTATATTATCCAGGTTTAGAATCTCATCCTGGTCATGATATTCATATGTCTCAAGCAAAGAGTGGTGGTGCAGTATTATCCTTTTCTCTTGCGAGTAAAGATGATTTGATGTCTTTTACAAGGAAAGTAAAGATTCCAATTTTGGCAGTTAGTTTGGGTGGTGTTGAATCAATTTTATCTCATCCTGCAACGATGTCTCATGCTTGTTTAAGTGTAGAAGAGCGCTTAGAACAGGGAGTAACCGATGAACTGTTACGCTTGTCTTGTGGCATTGAGGATATTACAGATTTACTGGAAGACTTTAAGCAAGCATTAGAATAATGGAAAAATATACATCGCATTTTGTATACATGATAAGATGTGAATAACAACTTTTGAATCGTTGAATCATTCAACGATTTTTTTCGTGGAATAGACAATAGAACAGTGTACATAGTGAATGGGGGTAGATTATGTTAAATACATTTGTGCTATTAGGAAAGGTACATTCATTACCTTTGATACAAGGGACGAATCTTTCAGAGAATCAATCAACGATAGAGATTGAGTGTCAACGTGCATTTACGGACAATGGAGTGATGTCTGATGTTTTTACTGTGCGCCTGTGGCGTGGGATTGCGGAGTCATGTAAGGCTGCGTGTAAGATTGGAACAGTAATTGCGATTAAGGGAAGGGTAGAAGTAAATCTACAGACCAAAGCGATGGAGTTAATTGCGGAAAAGGTTGAGTTTATCCGTTAAGTAGAGAATTGAGACACTTCACTATATCTAAAGCAGAGATAACTATGATAAAATAAGGACGTTTGATAAAGTGAGGTATAAAACATGGCATTTGATTCCTTGAGTGACAGACTGAATAAAGCGTTACGTAATGTGGCCGGTAAGGGTACGTTAACGGATAATAACATGGAAGACATGCTGAAAGAAGTGCGTTTAGCATTACTTGAAGCAGATGTAAACTATCGTATTGTAAAAGAATTCTTAGATGAGATTCGTACAAAGTCCAGAGGTGAAGAAGTACTACAGAGTGTAGAACCTGGACAGCAGCTCGTTAAGATTGTTCATGATCAAATTATTGAATTACTTGGTACAGAAGAAGCTGGTCTCAACTTTGTAGAAGATGGCATTACGAAAATCATGCTTGTCGGTTTACAGGGTACAGGTAAGACAACCAGCGTTGCTAAGATTGCACGTATCTGTAAAGAGAAGTTCAATAAGAAGGTATTGTTAATTGCGGCCGACGTGATTCGTCCTGCGGCGATTGATCAGTTACAGACATTAGGTAAGGAAATCGATACTGAAGTATTTACCTTAGGGGTTGAAACTCCAGCGGTTGAAACAGTTCGTCAGGGTATGGAATACGCTGAAAAGAATGGTTTCGATACAGTATTTATCGATACTGCTGGTCGTTTACATATCGATGAAGCGTTAATGAATGAGTTAAAGGATATCAATGAACTCGTTCATCCAGACGACATTCTTCTTACAGTCGATGCGATGACTGGTCAAGATATCGTTAACGTAGCGCAAGCCTTTAAGGATGCGTTACCACTAACAGGTTTAGTTGTAACGAAGTTTGATGGTGACTCTAGAGGTGGTGGTGTTCTTTCGGTTAAGAAGATCACAGGTGTTCCTATCAAGTTTGTCGGTGAAGGTGAAAAGATTGAGGATATGGATATCTTCCATCCTGATCGTATGGCTGACCGTATTCTTGGAATGGGTGACGTTGTAACACTTGTAGAAAAGGCACAGGAGAAGTTAGACCTTGAAGAAGCCAATAAGATGGCTGAACGTATGCTTGCAGGTCAATTCACAATGGATGATATGTTAAAGCAGTTTGAACAGATTCAAAAGTTAGGTCCTCTTGGTGGCATTATGAAGATGATTCCAGGTATGAATCAATACGCTGGTATGTTAGATGAAGCCAAGGCAAGTGACTCGATGCGTCATATGAAGGCAATCATCCAGTCTATGACACTTGAAGAGCGTGCACATCCAGAAAAGATGCGTGGCACAATGAAAAAGCGTGTGGCACGTGGTTCTGGTCGTAGTGTGGATGAAGTCAATAAGTTGATCAACCAATTTGGTAAGATGAAGAAGCTGATGGACTCCATGGGCAACATGCAAAGAAATGGCTCTTTAAACCAAGAAAATCTAGAAAAAATGATGGGTAATGCACAAAAGCGTGCAGGCCAAAACTTCCCAAATGGCTTTGGTGGAAAGAATCCATTTAAATTTCAATGATGTAAAGGTTTTTTACTTGACAGTGAATTTCGAATCAGTATAATAAACATGTAAGAAATAGGAGGTATTTATACCATGGCAGTTAAATTACGTTTAAAGAGAATGGGTGCCAAGAAGGCTCCAAGATATCGTATCGTTGCGGCAGACTCACGTTTTGCTAGAGATGGACGTGAAATCGAAACAATCGGACATATCAATCCAACAACAGAACCTGAAACAGTAGTAGTAAATGAAGAAAAGGCTCTTAATTGGTTAAGAAACGGTGCTCAGCCTTCTGATACAGTTAGAAACATTCTTTCTCGTCAAGGTATCATGAAGAAGTTCCATGATGAGAAGGTAGCCGCTAAGAAGAAAGCGTAAGCATCATGGCAGAGCTGGATAAGGTACTTCTAAATCTAGTTAAGCCAATGGTTGAAGACAAGGAATCCTTGGATGTACGTCTGATGCCTAGCTTAGATGATAAAGAAGTTTTGTTACATGTTTATGCAAAAAATGATGATATTGCTCGTCTGATTGGCAGAAAGGGCAGTATGGCAAGCGCATTACGTCAAGTAATGTCTGTTGCTTCTCATAGTAATAACAAGAAAGTAACAATCAAGTTCGAACAGATTTAAGGATGCTATGGCATCCTTTTTTTGAAAACAAAGGAGAAGGAAGATGGCATATATTTGTATTGGAAAAATTATCAATACGCATGGTATCAAAGGAGAAGTAAAGATTGAAAGTTACTCTGACTTTGATGAAGAAAGATATACCAAGGGTAAACAAGTATATATTCGTGTCGATGAGAAGTATCTACCAGTTACGGTAGCTTCCTATCGTAAGCACAAAGGCTTTCCGCTTGTATCCTTTGTGGACTTGCAAAATATCAACTTTGTAGAACAGTATAAGGGATGTGAAATCTACATCGATGAAGCAGATCGTAAACAACTCAAAAAGGGTGAATACTATCGTAAAGATCTTGTTGGTTTAACAGTTGTGGACGAAGAAGGTATTACATTAGGTAGAATCATCAGCGTTGAAGAAACACTAGGTGCTCAAAATAATTTACGTCTTCAATTAGAAGACGCAAAAGAAGTGCTAATTCCTTACATTCCAATGATTGTAAAGAACGTAGATTTAGATAAGCAAGTGATGACGATTCATCGTATGGGAGGCCTACTATGAGGATTACCGTATTAACACTATTTCCAGAGATGTATCGTGACTTTGTCAGTACTTCAATCATTGGTCGTGCCATTGAAAGAGGACTAGTTACAGTAGACTTTGTTCAGATACGTGATTTTGCCCATGACAACTATCGCCATGTGGATGATAAGCCATTTGGTGGAGGACTTGGACAAGTGATGAAGTGTCAACCAGTACTGGACGCACTCAATTCTGTAAAGAGTGAAAATAGCTACAGTATGATGATGTCACCAGCAGGGAATGTCTATAACCAATCCAAGGCAAGACAGTTATCACAAAAAGATCACTTGATTCTATTATGTGGACATTACGAAGGTTTTGATGCACGTATTAACAAACATGTAGATGAACTTGTCAGTATTGGAGACTACGTTCTAACGGGTGGGGAAATGGCTTCTATGGTCATTATGGATAGTGTGATTCGTTTACTGAATGGTGTGATTCGTGAAGGTTCTACCGATGATGAATCTCATGAAAATGGATTACTTGAATACCCACAATACACACAACCTGCAGATTACCAGGGAGATAAGGTACCAGATATATTACTGAGTGGTCATCATGCTAAGATACAAGAGTGGCGTACACAACAATCTTTATTACTTACAAAGAAGGTAAGACCAGACCTTTTCGAAAAACATCAATTAACAGAATATGAAGAAAAAGTCTGGAAAAAACTATGCAAGCAAGAGAGCGAATAACGCGCTCTTTTTATTTTTAGAGCTAAGGTAATCACTTGTGCAATCTTTCGAAAATATCAATCAAAACCCTATTGTAAAAGTAAAAAAGTTCAATTATAATATCGAAGATTTAAGTAGTTGGCTCTAGAAGGGGTTTCATATGAAAACAATCTTAAAAAACGCAACAGTCTACACACGAAAGGGTTTTAAAAAGATGGATATCGCTATCTCTGGTGATAGACTTCTTGTCCCATTTGACGTTTCAGACAGTGTTCAAAGTGACGATATCGTTTTTGACTTCAATCATAAATATATTTTACCGGGTTTCGTTGATGTACATGTACATTTCCGAGAGCCCGGTTTTTCTTATAAAGAAACGATTGGAACAGGTTCAAAGGCGGCAGCACATGGAGGATTTACTACAGTATTTACGATGCCTAACTTAAATCCACCTCCTTGTGATTATGCAAGCCTCAAACAACAACTCGATATCATTGAAAAAGATGCAGTGATTAAAGTAGTGCCATTTGGTGCGATTACAGAAAATCAAAAAGGCCGTGGTATGTTATCCAAAATGGATGAGATGGCTGAGCATGTAGCAGGTTTCTCTGATGATGGGGTTGGTGTACAAGCCGACTTTACGATGGAAGATGCGATGGTGAAAGTCGCAAGTTTAGGAAAGATCATCTCAGCTCATTGTGAAGACGAAAGTCTTAATACAATCCCATATACAGGCACAACATCCGCAAGTGAAAGTGTACAAGCCGCAAGAGATATCGAACTATCCGCTAAAACAGGTTGTAAATATCATATTTGTCATGTCTCTGCGAAGGAAACTTTAGATGCGGTAAGAAAAGGAAAGGCAAGAGGAATCAATGTAACCTGCGAAACTGGACCACATTACATTGCCTTTAATTCCAATACAATCAAGCATGAAGGAAACTTCAGAATGAATCCTCCAATTAAGTCCCCAGAGGATCAAAAGGCAATCCTAGAAGCCATCAAAGATGGAACGATAGATATGATTGCGACAGATCATGCACCACATAGCTTAGAAGAAAAATCGAAAGGTTTTGATAAGTCGTCCTTCGGGGTTGTGGGACTAGAAACATCCTTTGCGGTATCCTATACAGAACTTGTAAAGAAGAATGTGATTTCCTTTGAACGACTTGTCGAATTAATGAGTGTTAATCCAAGAAAGCGATTTGGCTTATCAGGCGGTTATATTGAAAATGGAGAAATCGCAGATATCTGTATCGTTGATACGGAAACTACGTGGAAAGTTAATCCAGAAGAATTCTTAACCAAAGGAAGATCGACACCGTTTGAGGGTATGAGCCTTACAGGCAAAGTTATCGCAACCTTTGTGGATGGAAAACTCGTCTATCAAGATGAGCAAGAAAGATAAATGATTGTGGAGGGAAAAGAGTGAGAGTCATTGAGAATGTAAAGATTGCGCTAGATACATACCAGATGGTATTACAACCAACTGGGTCAGAAATTGAAAAGTTAAAAGCCTTAGTACCAGGTCAATTTATCAATATCAAAATTGAAGGTTTCTATTTACGAAGACCAATCTCCATCGCAGATTGGAATGATGAAAGTCTAACTATTATCTACAAGGTAGTGGGTAAAGGCACAAAGGCACTCAGTGAAATGGAAACAGGAATTGAATTAGATATTCTTTGGCCTTTGGGCAATGGATATAACCTAACATGGATTCCTACTTCCGTGATATTGATTGGTGGAGGTGTCGGTGTTCCACCGATGTATGGCTTAGCGAAAAAGTTAGTCGAAGCAGGAAAGAAACCAAGAATTATTCTTGGGTTTCGAGAGAAAAAACAGGCTTTCTATGATGATGAATTTAGAAAACTAGGTTTAGAAGTTACAGTGTATACAGAAGATGGCTCTTATGGGGAAAGAGGCTTTGTGACAAACGGGTTTGATCAAGCAGAGTATGTTTGTGCCTGTGGACCAGAACGCATGTTAGAGGCGATTTACCGCAAAGCACAGGATGGTCAATATAGCTTTGAGGCACGTATGGCGTGTGGCTTTGGAGGCTGTATGGGATGTTCATGCGAAACACTTGTAGGAAATAAGCGTATCTGTAAAGAAGGACCAGTACTGATACATAAGGAGTTGTTATGGATGTAAATACAAAAGTAAAGTTAAGTGGGTTAATACTAGATAATCCAGTAATTCCAGCCAGTGGAACCTATGGGTTTGGCAAAGAATATGTAGACTTTTATGACATCAATATTTTAGGCTCAATTTCCATCAAGGGAACTACGGTTCAAAGACGTAAGGGAAACCCACAACCTAGAATTGCGGAATGTTATTCTGGATTGATTAATTCCGTAGGTCTTGAAAATCCAGGCATGGAAAATGTCATTCAAAAAGAACTAAAAGATCTAGAAAAGATATATAGAAAACCTGTTATCGCAAACATCAGTGGTTTTTCTGTAGAGGAATATGTCACGTTAGCTAGAGAAATGGATAAGGTTGATAACGTTGGTATCATTGAGGTCAATATCAGTTGTCCAAATGTAGATCATGGTGGACTCGCATTTGGCACAAATGCGGATAACGTTAGAGAACTAACAAAGAAAATCAAAGAAGTAACGACAAAACCTATCTATATGAAACTCAGTCCAAATGTAACTGATATCAAAGAAATTGCACGTGCAGCAGAAGAAGGTGGTGCAGATGGCATTTCACTTATCAATACCCTAATGGGAATGCGCATCGATATCAATCGCAGAAAACCAGTCATCGCCAATAAAAAAGGTGGCTTCTCAGGCCCTGCAATCTTCCCGGTTGCACTAAGAATGGTATATGAAGTATATGAGGCAACAAATCTTCCAATCATTGGTATTGGTGGTATCTCAACTGCAGAAGATGTCATTGAGATGATGATGGCAGGGGCTACTGCCGTACAGATTGGAGCCGCAAATCTAATTAATCCTATGGCCTGTAAAGAAATCATTGAAGAATTACCACATGTAATGAAAAAACTAGGAATTACTTCACTTGATGAAATTATAGGAATTGCACATAAAGACTAAGAGGAAAGGAGAATTATTTCACGATAAATCAGAATTGAAAATAAGACGTTTGATTAAAGTTTTAAGAAACAATAGTAGTGATGAATCATTGATGAAAGGAAATCATAATGGAAATTAGAAATTTAATCAGCATCACAGATTTTTCAGTAGAAGAAATCGATAAAATGATTGGGGTTGCAGGGGATATCATGGCAAATCCTGACAAATACATCGATATTTGTAAGGGCAAGAAACTGGCAACGCTATTCTTTGAACCAAGCACACGTACAAGACTTAGCTTTGAAGCAGCGATGTTAGAACTTGGTGGTTCTGTATTGGGCTTCTCTGAAGCTTCCTCAAGTTCCGCTTCAAAGGGGGAAAGTGTGAGTGATACGATTCGAACGGTAGGTTGTTATGCGGATATCATTGCTATGAGACATCCAAAGGAAGGCGCACCTATCGTAGCCGCAAGACGAACAACAGTACCTATCATCAATGGTGGTGATGGTGGACATCATCATCCAACCCAAACACTAACAGACCTTCTTACCATTACGAGAGAAAAGGGAAGACTCAATAACCTTACAGTAGGCTTATGTGGTGACTTAAAGTTTGGTAGAACAGTTCACTCTTTAATTGAAGCGATGTTACGGTATGAGAATGTGAAGTTTGTACTGATCGCTCCTCCAGAATTACGAGTACCACAGTACATTATTGATATGCTTGAAAAGGCAGGGGCTGCATATAAGCAAGTAGAAACGATGGAAGCTGTTATGCCTGAGTTAGATATCTTATATATGACAAGAGTACAGCGTGAAAGATTCTTCAACGAAGAAGACTACATTCGCTTAAAGGATACTTATATCTTGAATATGGACAAACTTGCAAATGCAAAGAAAGATATGGCAATCTTACACCCACTTCCAAGAGTGAATGAAATTTCAGTCGAAGTCGATGATGACCCACGTGCTGCCTACTTTAGACAAGCACTTTGTGGTAAATACATTCGCATGGCTCTAATCTTAAATCTTCTCAACATCGTTAAGGAGGTCAAATAATGAATATCGATGGTGTAAAAACAGGAATTGTACTAGATCATATCAAAGCTGGTAAATCAATGGAAATCTACAGCTTATTACAATTAGAAAAGCTAGATTGTTCGGTTGCGATTATTCAAAATGTAGTATCTAGAAAATACGGTAAGAAGGATATTATCAAAATCGATTCTATGATTGATTTGGACTTGGATATTCTTGGCTTTATTGATCCTAATATCACAATCAATAAAGTTGTCGATGGGGTTCTTTCTAGCAAGGACCATCTCCAACTACCAAAAGAGCTTGTCAATGTAATTAAATGCCAAAACCCAAGATGTATTACCTCTGTAGAACGTGAGATACCACATGTATTCTATCTAGCAGATGAAACAAGTGGTAAATACCTCTGCAAGTATTGTGATGTTGAAAGCAAGCATAATAGATAATCTTGTTTAAAATACAACGATAGATTACGTAGGAAGAGAGTAAATACTACTCTCTTTTTTTGCGAATTGACGTATAATAGATAAAAAGGGGAAATTTTATATGAAATATACTTCACGTAAAAAAACACCACTAAAGTGGTTAAATTTTCTAAAGTTTATTAGTTTACCAATACAGATTCTGTTTTATATTTATGTATTCGTTAGTATCTTAATGGAACTATTTGGATCAGATATGTTACCGCATTTATTAGCACCTGTTCTAAATATCTATGGATACGCTGCCAATCACTTAGGCTCTGCTTTCTGGCCAATCCTCTCTATATTATTGGCTTTAATTATCCTTGTTTATTGGGTATTTGAAATTGAAAGAGGACTCATTAAGTGGGCAGGTTTTTCCACAGTATTATGGAATCTTTATTTAGTTGTGATGTATATCATCTGTGGTGGTGTGATGGTCGCAGCACTGATGTATTTACCACCAAGTACAGTATCTACTATTGTGATGGGATACCTCGTAAACTTTGGAATGAAAGTTCCAGCAAGTTTTGTGTCCTATATTCCACTACTAGTATTTGTGGTTTTATGGCTCATTGCAGGTATTATCTATATCTGTTTAAATATCATCTACTTTGTACGTCGTAAGGCACTCTTTGCGAAAGACTATAGTGAAGAAGTTGAAGTAGAAAAGGAATCATCTACAGTTGAAGAAGTAAAGAAAGAAGAAACAACTCCTTCAGCAGTAGAAGAAAAGGTTGAGGAAGAATCATCCCCAACTGAAATAGAAGAAAAGCCTGAACCAGTTGAAGAAAGTTCAGAAGAAAAGTTGGAAGAGACTAAGGAAGAAGAGCCAAATGTAACAGAGTCTATTTTGGAAGAAACGCCAAAAGTAGATCCTGTAGAAACAGAAGGATATACACAAGTAATCTCAACTGCAATTGAGAATGATACTGCAGAAGTAAAAGAACCTACTCATAAAATTTGTAAAGAGTGTGGTTCTGAGGTCTTAGAAGAAGACGCAATCTACTGTACAAATTGTGGTAAAAAATTAGATGAATAAAAATATCTGTATGCA
>CALBKL010000151.1 GCA_937895985.1 uncultured Solobacterium sp. | reverse complement strand
TTTCCATAGAAACGTTCATTGGATCAAGTCCAGTTACTTCACGAGCCTCTTTGAGAGCTGCATCAATATATGCCTGATATGTATAGTTTGAATTGAGTGTTGATTTTGAGTCAATGAGTAAATCTTCAACTTTAATAGACTTGGCAAGGTCACATTCTTCTTGGGTAATGTAGCCATGGTAAACCATTAAGTCTAATACTGTATTACGACGTTTTGTTGCTTTATCAAGGTAATTATGTGGGTCAAATGTATATGGTGAGTTAATGACACCTGCAAGCATTGCGCTTTCTGCAAGGTTTAATTCCCAAACATTCTTACCATAATACTGTAAGGATGCCTTTTGTACACCACGGATATTACCTACACCACCGAAATTCATCTTATTTAGATACATTGTAAAGATTTCTTCTTTGGAGGAATTCTTTTCAAGTTCCATTGCTAAAGCAATCTGTTGTACCTTATATTGGATGTTCTTGGTCTTGGAAGTTCCTGCTTGATCATCTACGAAGTAGGTTAACTTAACCAGCTGCATCGTAAATGTAGAACCACCTTGCATAGAACCATGAAGTATAGTTTCAATAACTGACTTTGTAAAACGTGGAACGTCAAATCCATTATGGCTAAAGTAGCGTGAGTCTTCGACTGCTAAGAATGCATCAATCATAGACTCTGGAATTTGATTATAAACAACGTTTTCACGTAGTGTTTGACCAACGTCAGCCAGCTTATTGCCATTTGCATCTAGGACAATCGTAGATTGGAAGTTTGTAAAGTCATCCAGTTTGAATTCTGGTGTTCCTTTTAAGAGTGTGCTAATAGCGATAGCTCCAACAGCAGCTCCAACAAATTCAAAGCCAACGATGATTGCCATAAATAACGTTAGAATTTTAAAACCGTGTATCTTACGCTTTACGCCAGGTTTTTTCTTTTGTTTATTTGTCATTGTTTCCTCCTGAGTTGAAGTATAACTGATCGATAATCTTTAAATAATCAATCGGGGTTACGTATGTGCTGGGAATCAAGTGCCCATTGTCTTGAAACCATCGATAGGGAATAGAGTGACGCGTGCTTTCTTTCACGAAGCAAATCACATCCTCTGCCTTTACATAATAGGTTTCGTTAAACACTGTCCATTTTACAATTAAAAAGGCAATTGCACCATGGTTGATTACATTTTGTAGATGCTGAACCTGGTGCGCATGTAATGATTTTAAAGGAAAGGAGGTGTGAGAAGCACATTCCTTGGCCTCAAAATCAACGTATTTTCCACGATAAATACCGTTGTAGTCCGTCGTAGAAGGAAGTTTAAAATAAGCTTCCGTTATCTTTGCAGCACTACGTGCTGGATAATCGACTTTTACAATCGTAACCGGTGTTGGTTTCTTGTGAATGACCGCTTTATCAATGCTTAGATAAAACATATTTGTTACGTTAATATCTTTTTCAAGTGCCATACCTCTGCCACCAGCAGAAGTAGGTTTCGATGTATATGCTTTTTTCTTTCCGTTTGGATAATTGACCATACAAAAATTCCCATTTATATTATACAGATGTTCACATAAATAAGGAAGTTTTATTGCTTTTAGGATAGTGAAATGAGATAATAAATAAGCATTCATAGGAGGGTAGTTATGGCTGGTAAATTAAATCTAGATCCGCAGAAAATTGTTGATAAAGAACTTGATATTGATTTTAAGGGATATAATCCTGATCAAGTTGACCATCTTTTAGATGAAATCATTCAAGACTATCAGACATATGAAAATATGATTGCAGATTTGACAAAGAAGGCTGAAGAGTTGGAACGTACAAATGCTTCCCTACGTGCAAAGCTTATCGAAGTGGAAGGTAAGATTAAGGCACAGGAAGACTTAGATCCAATCTCACAAGGTGCTTCTAATGTTGATATTCTGAAACGTCTGAGCCGTCTTGAAAGACAAGTATTCTCAAACAATAACGAATAAGAAAATGATATACGTACATGAGGCAGTCGCTGGCACCTATGGTGTTAGAGGAAAGTCCATGCTCGCACCATCTGCGATGATGGTAGTGTTTGTGCCGGCCCAATCAATAAGACCGGGTATCGAAAGATAACGGCGGAGCGAGAACCTAAAACTTCGGTCATGGTTTAAGCCCTTAAGGTGTCACAGTGACGTAGCCGATAGGGAAACCTATCGGGTGGAACGAGATAAACCCCGCAAGCGAGAAACTCAAATTTGGTAGAGGAACTGCAGAAGGCGAACTGAAGCGTGATGCAGGTGCGAAAGCACAGATAAATGGCTGCCCCTGGAAACAGGACAGAACATGGCTTACAATTGTACGCATTTATGGAGGATGAATTTCCTCCTTTTTTCTTGCATTCATACAGATATAAACAAATGATAGAATATGGTATACTAAAGAGCGGTAAAGAGAGGAAAAATCATGAATCTTCCAAATCGATTAACATTATTCAGAATTGTACTGATTCCAGTTATTATTCTGGTTTATTTATTTCCATATAGTGCTTTTGGGATTACACCGGCAAGTTTCTATGTACAACATGTATCTATCTCTGTGATTGATATCGCTGCGTTATTAATTTATATTTTAGCCGCAATCACAGATGCGATTGATGGACATATTGCTCGTAGTAGAAATATGATTACTACATTTGGTAAGTTTGCTGATCCTATTGCAGATAAGCTACTAACAACGACAATGTTCCTATTGTTTATCTCTAGAGGTATTATCCCAGTTATCCCAGTCATCATTATGATTGCGCGTGATACGGTCGTTGATGGTTGCCGTATGATGGCTAGCGCCAATGGTAAAGTTGTTGCGGCTGGTATGATGGGTAAGTTAAAGACAGTGTTACAGATGGTCACCGTTGCGTTAATTCTATTAAATAATCTACCATTTGAACTCTTAGGACTACCGGTGAGTATGATCATGTTGTGGTTCTCTGCACTAGTAAGTTTTATTTCTGGTGTACAGTACTTCATGCAGATGAAAGATGATATTTTAGAATCAAAATAATCGTGGAATTATTTTAAAACAAACATACATATAATCAGGAGGAGTAATTATGGCGGCAGAGAAAAAAGAAAAGACAGTTACCGCAGATAAGCGAGATCAACTACTTGCGGATGCCCTTAAGGCAATTGAAAAGGAATACGGAAAAGGCAGTATTATGCGCCTTGGAGATCGTGCGGATGTTTCGGTAGACGCAATTCCATCCGGTTCTTTAGCACTTGATAGTGCGTTAGGTATCGGTGGTTATCCAAAGGGAAGAATCATTGAAATTTATGGACCAGAATCTTCTGGTAAGACAACACTTGCATTACATGCAATCGCAGAATGTCAAAAACAAGGTGGTAGATGTGCATTTATCGATGCAGAAAACGCAATCGATCCACTCTATGCGAAAAAGTTAGGCGTAGATATTGATGAACTCATCTTATCGCAACCAGACTCTGGAGAGCAGGCATTAGAAATTACAGAAGTATTGATTAAGTCAGGTGCGATTGACTTAGTTGTTATTGACTCTGTAGCTGCACTTGTCCCACAGGCTGAATTAGATGGTGAAATGGGAGATGCATCTGTAGGTCTACAGGCACGTTTGATGTCTAAGGCAATGCGTAAGTTAGCAGGTGTTATGAATCGTTCCAATACAACCGCAATCTTTATCAACCAGTTACGTGAAAAGGTTGGTATCATGTTTGGTAACCCAGAAACAACACCAGGTGGTCGTGCACTGAAGTTCTACTCATCCGTACGTCTAGATGTACGTAAGGGTGAAGCGCTCAAGGAAGGTAGCGAAGTAATCGGTTCTGCCACAAAGGTAAAGGTTGTTAAGAATAAGGTAGCTCCTCCATTTAAGGTGGCAGTCGTTAATATGATCTTTGGTCAAGGTATCTCTCATATCGATGAAGTCATCAGTTTGGCAGTAGAAAACGACATCATCGAAAAAGCAGGTGCTTGGTTCTCTTACAAGGGTGAAAAACTTGGACAGGGCTTCAACTCTGTACGTGAGTATATGAAAAACCACCCAGAATTTGATGCAGAGATTACAGAACTTGTAAAGGCAAAGTTATTCCCTACAGCAGAAGCTGATT
Organism: uncultured Solobacterium sp.; assembly: GCA_937895985.1. The sequence continues at coordinate 6,666 of CALBKL010000151.1, read as the reverse complement.
CCACAGAAACAACAGCAGAATAATCTAAGGTACTCTTACTGAAAACGTAAGGGTATCTTTTTTACTTAATAAGCATGATACAGAAAAGATATTGAATTTGTTGTATGATGTTACTGTATGAAAACAAATTACCTAAAGTTCTATGAAGAACTTACAAAAAACTATCAAGCAGACGCAAAGCGAAATCAATTGCGCCTGTGTAATAAAATTGTGACAAATATATATTACGTTGTATATCCGTTACTGTTGGTATATCTATTTGTAAAACAAAGTGAGAAGTTATTACCGACAATTCTAATTCCACTATTTTCAATTGTCGCAATAACATTATTACGGAAAGTTCTAGCATGTCCTCGTCCTTACGAAGAATATCCTATTGATCAAATCCTAGAAAAAGAAACACAACATAACGCAATGCCAAGTCGACATGTATTTTCAGCTGCTATCATTGCGATGATGTGTTTTACAATTTCTCCAATATTTGCATGCATACTATTAGTGCTAGCTGCACTAGAAGGATATATCCGTGTAGTAGGGGGAGTACATTATCCACGAGATGTAATAGTTGGATATCTTCTGGGAGTATTTTTTGGTTTATTCATTCTGTAAAAGTTTATGTTTTGTTGATTCTGTGGTATAACTTTACTAGAAAGGTCACATCGTATGATGTGTGGTGATTGAGAAGAACATGAGCCTTTAATCCGATTTTAAGCATATGAAAAGAGAATATTTAATAAACATCTTTTCATGCGTCGAAACGGATTAAAACCTCTATACAGAGAATTTTTGTCTGCTTTTTTCGCATGAAAAGAGCAGATTTTTTTGTAGGAGGTATTTTATGATAGAAATTCATAATTTAACAATAAGCCACCGATATGATCTACGTAAGATTATCGATGACTTTACACTTATAGTTAAACCAACAGATAAAATTGCCATCATTGGTGAAGAAGGAAATGGAAAATCAACATTACTTAAATGTATCGTAGATCCACAACTTGTAGAAAGTTATTGTGAAGTACAAGGAGAGATACGCTCGAAGAGTGAAAGAATAGGGTATTTAGCTCAAGAACTTGAACGCAAGCATGCAAAGAAAACTGTGTATGAATATTTCTGCGAAAGCGAAGCATTTTCACTAGCAACGCCATCACAATTACATGAAATTGCACATTGCTTAGGGTACGATGTAGAAATGTATTATCAAACACAGACGATATCTACACTTTCTGGAGGAGAAAAGATTAAGTATCAACTCGCTGCAATACTTTTAGAACAACCAAGTATCTTACTTTTAGATGAGCCATCCAATGACTTAGATATCAATACGCTTGCATGGTTAGAGAAGTTTATCAAAGATTCTAGGATTCCAATTATCTATATCTCACATGATGAAACACTATTATCGAATACTGCAAATTGTATTGTTCATTTAGAACTCGTTAAAAGAAAAACGCAAGCACGTCATACAATCATGCATATTGGCTATGATGCATATAAAGAACTGCGTGATAAACAATTTGATAAGCAGATGATGGATGCACAAAGTGAGCGTCGTCAAGACAAGTTGCGCATGGAAAAATACCAACAGGTTTATGAACGTGTCCAGCATGAATTGCGTGTTGTATCGCGACAAGCACCGCAGACTGCCGCAAATCTCAAGAAAAAGATGAGAAGTGTCAAAGCGATGGGAAAGCGTTTTGAAAGAGAGCGCGAGAATATGACAGAGATACCACTACGTGAAGATGCGATATTCTTTCATTTTGAAGTGCAACCATTTGCCAGTGACAAACAAATTCTTGATTATCATTTAGATTGCCTAATAACAAAAGATGAGTCTAAACTATTAGCCAATAATATTGAATTACAAGTATTCGGTAATCAAAAGATATGTATCATCGGTAATAATGGTTGTGGGAAAACAACGCTATTACATAAGATCCATGAATCTTTAGTTGGAAGAGAAGATATCCGTATTGGCTATATGCAACAAAACTATGACGAAATCCTAGATGCGTATGAATCACCAATCGATTTCTTAACAACTGTAGGGGATAAAGAGGATATTACACGTATTCGACAGTACCTTGGTTCAATGAAGTTTACATCTGATGAGATGGAACATTCATTACAAGAACTATCAGGTGGTCAACGTGCCAAGGTATTCATGTTAAAGATGCATCTAGAGGGTGCCAATGTCTTATTGCTGGATGAGCCTACCCGTAACTTCTCTCCATTATCAGCTCCAGTTGTAAGAGAAGAATTAAAAAACTTTGGTGGAGCAATCATCGCTGTATCTCATGATCGTAAGTTTATTCAGGAAGTTTTTGATGATATCTACTTGTTGAATGCAACGGGATTACATCGCTATACGATAGAATCAGAGTAAAACGCTTTCATTGTTTTGTGTGTCTATTGTGAAAATGTGAAAAAAACCGTATAATACTAGAGAGAGAAATCTCTAAGAATAATGGAGGATTAAAAATGGGGTATATCATTCATGACCCTGTAATTCCTGTCATTTTAGCTCTTATTGTAGGTATCTTTGTCGGCATCGGTATTATGAAGGTTGCTGGCAAACACGGTCTTGATCGTGCGATTACAAAATCGCAAGATATTCTTGAAGAAGCAAATTCAAAAGCAGAAACAATTACGCGCCAAGCTACATTAGACGCGAAACAACAAACTTACGAATTAAAACTACAGGCAGAAAAAGAGATTAAGAATCAACAAAATAAATTATTACAAGTTGAAAATAAACTCATGCGCCAGCAGGATAGTTTGAATTTCCGTGAGGAGAATCTTGCCCGAAAAGAAAAGAAAATTGACGAAAAAGATCAGCAGATTACTGGAAAACTTGCAGATATCACTAAAATGGAAGAAGACTTGCAGGCTAAGATTGATCAGCAATTAGTTGAACTAGAGCGTGTGTCCAATATGACACAGGCTGACGCAAAGGTAGAGTTGATGGAAGCTGTCGAAAAGAAGACAGAAGCTGAAATCGCTACTTACTTACGTGATAAACAAGAGGAAGCAGAAGCAGAAGCCTCTTCTGTTGCACGTAATATTATTTCTTTAGCGATTCATCGCTACTCGCAAGAGGAAACAATCGAACGTACCGTTAGTACAGTAACACTTCCAAGTGAAGAGATGAAGGGACGTATCATCGGTCGTGAGGGAAGAAATATCAAAGCAATCGAACAAGCTACAGGTGTTGATTTGATTATTGATGACACACCAGATATTATTACTGTTTCTTGCTTTAACCCAATTCGTCGTGAAATTGCACGTCAATCATTAGAAATTCTGATGAAGGATGGACGTATTCAACCAGGACGTATTGAGGAAGTTGTTCAGAAGGTTACAGATGAACTTGAAGAGACAATTTTCAAGATTGGTAATGAAGCAGTATTCAAACTTGGTATTGGTAAGATGAATCGTGAACTTATCAAACTAGTAGGACGTATGAGATTCCGTTACAGCTATGGCCAAAACGGTTTATCACACTCTGTAGAAGTTGCACACTTCGCTGGTATGATGGCTGCTGAATTAGGCCTAAACCAAGCACTTGCGAAGCGTGCAGGTTTATTACACGATATTGGTAAAGCACTAGACTTTGAAACTGAAGGAACACATGTTGAGTTAGGTTCCAAGGTTGCTAAGAAGTATGGAGAAAATCCAATCGTTATTAACTCTATTGAAGCTCACCATGGCGATACTGCTCCAACAGATATTATTTCTGTATTAGTCGCTGCAGCGGATACTATCAGTGCTGCTAGACCGGGTGCTCGTTATGAATCTATGGAAGGCTACATTCAACGTCTAGAAAATCTTGAGAAGATTGCATTAGACTTTGAAGGAGTTGAGAAAGCATTCGCAATCCAAGCTGGACGTGAACTACGTGTTATGGTACAGCCTGAGAAGATTGATGATGTACGTATGGTGAAGGTTGCTCATGATATTCGTGAACGAATTGAAAATGAGATGACTTATCCAGGACAGATCAAGGTAACATTGATTCGTGAAGTACGTGCACAAGAATTAGCGAAATAAGAACCGGTTCACGGTTCTTTTTTTGAAAAAGATAGGGGAAACATGTTATGAGAGTACTGTTTTTAGGAGATATCGTCGCAAAGAGCGGACGAGATGCAGTTCTGGCGCAACTAGACACATTAAAAGAACAATATCAACCAGATTTTGTCATTGTAAATGCAGAGAATTCTGCACATGGCAAAGGGATTACATTCAAAATTTATAATCAATTACTCTTATCTGGTATAGATGTGATTACACTTGGTAACCATGCATTCTCTAAAACAGAAATTCTAAATCACTTTCCATCTATGAATCGTATTGTACGTCCTGCCAATATGGAGCCATTCCATATTGGGAAAGGCTATGTTATCAAAGAAGTAAATGGAAAGCGTATTGCGGTTGTTAATCTGGTTGGAAAAGTATTCATGGATGTATGTCGTGAAGACCCTGTCATCACGATGGAAAAACTCTTAAAAGAGATTGATGCAGATATTATCTTTGTTGATCTACACGCAGAAGCGACTGCTGAGAAGATGACCTTTGCAAATTACTTTGCGCCAAGAGTGACTGCCGTTATTGGTACACATACGCATGTACAAACTGCGGATGAACAGATTCTTAACGGTTGCGCATATATCACGGATGCAGGAATGTGTGGAGTATATGCATCGATATTAGGAAGAGATACTGAGGAAGTCATTGCTAGAAGTATTTTCAATGAATCTACACGTTATACACCAGCACAAGGGCCAGCAATTCTATCTGGTATAGTCATTGATATTGATGAAAAAACAAATCGTGCAACCTCGATTGAAAGGATTCAAATTCGTCCGAAAGGTTAGCATTTACTAACAAAATAGTGGGGTGCTATACTTTAGGTGTTCATAAAGGAGGACTCGAATAATGCCAGTTACAGTTGATAAGGATACTTGTATCGGTTGTGGTGCTTGCGTAGGAGTTTGCCCAGTAGCAGCACTCGCTTTAGATGAAAATGGAAAGTCCGGATGCGATGAAGACACATGTATTTCATGCTTCTCATGCATTCCAGTATGCCCAGTTTCAGCAATTACAGAAAAGAACTAAATATAAGAAAATCGGTGCCCACCGATTTTTTTATTTATATATGTGATTGACAAGTAATTTTGCTTTGCTATGATAAAGATAACAAAAGCGTGTTACTGGAAAGCAGGCATTAGCTCATTGGAAAATTATATTTTTCTGATGGGCTTTTTTCGTGGGAGGATTCTATGTTCTTATTTCATAAAAAATCAACTATCTATTCACCATGTGATGGTGAGTTTAAACCCTTAAATGAAGTAAAGGATGAAGTATTCTCGAAAGAACTAATGGGAAAGGGATTTGCAGTTGTTCCAACAAATGGAGATATCCATTCACCAGTTGATGGTAAAGTTACAATGGTATTTCCAACAAAACATGCGATTGGTATTACAGATAAAAACAATATTGAATATATTTTGCATATTGGTATCGATACTGTACAGTTAAAAGGGACAGGCTTTCAGATTAGCGTACATGAAGGAGACAGCGTAAAGGCTGGAGACTTACTTGTAAACTGTGATTTAGCTATGCTAAAACAAGCAAGCTATCAGACAGATGTTCTTGTGATTGTTACAAATCATAAGGATGTACGCATCAAACAAGCAGGTAACCTAAAAGTAAAGGATGAGATAGCATATTGTGAAAACATATAATATTGCAAAAATACTAAATCATAACGTAGTCGTATGTCATAGTGATGAAGATTCTAGAGAATATATTGTCTTTGGAAAGGGTATTGGATTTCAAAAGAAAGAGAACGATATTGTTCCGACAGAACAAATTCAAAATGTATATGAACTCGTCGATTTAAAAGATCGTAGACGTTATGAAGAGTTAGTAAATAGTGCAGATGATGAAGTGGTAGAAGTTACCGAAGAAGTTATCAGTGAGATGACAAATAGCTTTGGTGCATACGATAAGCGTATCCACTTGGCATTACTCGATCATATTCAGTTTAGTGTAAAGCGTTACCGTGAAAAGATTACTGTTAAAAATGTATTCACGGATGAAATTCAGTTTTTATATCCAAAGGAATTTCAATTCGCAAAGGAAGTGCTAGCGAAGATTAACGAGCGCTTAAATATTAACTTGGATAACAGCGAGATTGGATTTATATGCATGCATATTCACGCTGCTTTACAGGGTGAAAGTGCCAGTCTTTCTACGATGATTGCACAGATATTAACAGAGACACTCGCAATCATCGAAAGAGAAATGCAAATCAATCTCAATGATTACGAAGTAGCCAAACAACGTTTGGTAACACACTTGAAGTTTGCTATCAAACGCTCATTAGATGGAGTAGAGATTAACAACCTGATTGGAGATCTTGTTCATGATAAATATCGCAAATCATACCGGATTGCATGCATGATAGGAGATCACATTGAAAATACATATGGCATCAATATCGGAGAAGGAGAAAGATGCTATCTAACGATACACTTACAGAATATTGTGATGTATCGCAAATAATGGTTCGTACATGTGTAGTAAGGGGTATTACACATGTGGAATATAAGGAGACCAACTATGAACTGTCAATAAAAAATTTATTGAATTGACAGAGCATGA
>CALBKL010000150.1 GCA_937895985.1 uncultured Solobacterium sp. | reverse complement strand
GAATAATCGCAGAGAGTACAATTTGTTGGTGGAGGTTACGATCAAAGTCACCGTTTGGTAAACTATAACGTTCACGAACATACTCTAGCGCTAGTTCTCCATCAAGATGTAATGTACCCTGTGGGTATGTGCGCCCTGTAAAGTATGTTGTAAATTCAAATGGATTATCAATATCAACACCATTGATTGAATTGATAATATCTTCAAATGTTGTGAAGTTTACCAACATGTAGTAATTCACATCCGTGCCAAGTAAGTTACTAACACCCTTCAATGTATTTTGAATACCACTTAATCCTAGGTGAGTTAACTTATCCTTCGAGTTTTGATATGCCGGATTTTGAATATAAGCATCACGTGGCAAGTTGGAAATCAGAATCTGATGTGTATTCGGATTCACTGTTACTGCAATATCAACGTCCGTTCTACCCTCTAAACTTAAATCACCCGGTTGGTCATTCCCAGCAATAAAGATTGTAAATGGTGTATTCGCAAGATTGGTCTTATCTTCTGTTACTTGTGTCGTTTCCACCTTGCGGAAATAACTGCCAATCAGTTTTGTATCTGTCTTAAAGTTCTTAAATTCATCTGTTTCTAAAACCGTTGATAAATATGAATCACTTAAGAGTAAAACGTCACCTTGATTTGTATATAAGTTCTTTACAGCAGATTGCACAGAACTACTATTCACTGTCTTTAGGTTATCATTCTTTAAATCAACACTTAACTGTTCTAGTGCGTAGTTCTGATTATTTCCATCTACACCAACAGCTGTAATAAATGTCGCATTTTGATATTCCGCTAGCTTCATGCTTTCCTTGTATTCAGAGTTAGCGAATGTGTCTTTATATTTTGCTTTATATGCATCTGTCATAACATAGATGCCAATTCTGACTTCATTACCCAAAACAGAGGAGAAAATATTGCTAAAACGATCCGTATAGTACGGTAGTGCAATAGTGACGATAATAAGCGCTACCGCAAGAACTGTATTTATTACCTGCGCAAAAATATTACTAGGTCTTACCTTAGATGTTAACAAGAACGTTAACCAGTCAATTACTGCAAGTACGAGTACAACGATAAATTTCCACTTTGTCGGAAACATCGGCATACGCCAGAATGTAATCGCAAATACAATACTCGCAAGGAAAAGGATCAGCCATAAAAATCTAGCGCTGATATATCTCTTCTTACGCTTTTTCTTTCGAATTACTCTGTTTGGATTTTGTTCAGTCATAATTCATTTCCTTGTTTATGAAGCTTTTACCAGCTTTCCAACTAATACATATCTTCCATCTTCAACATCATAGGAACATGTTGATAACATTACAATTTGATCTTCTGCCGTGATTGTTACATCACTCTTAAATGTTGATGCAGAAACGAAGCGATCAATATAACTCAAAAATTCACTATCACTGCCAAAGTCGTACTGTACATAGCCGCCAGTACCCGTTGTAGAATATCCTGCAACAGGATAAATCTTATATGTACCATTTGGTGTTTGGAAAACCATTTCCTTATGACTATCGTAGTAAGACTGATCTTTATACTTCTCAATATCCGCAAACATTGAATCATTTAACATATGGTGACCATAAATGACTGTATTCTTATGTGTAAAGTCTCTGCCATTATTGTAGTCAATAAATACAGTTCCGCTTAGATTGTATGTACCATCAAATAAGTGGTCCAAGTAGTAACTATTACCATACTTATTTTCATCTGTACTAGCGCCAAATACAACCGGATAGTCTACATTGGAGTTTGGAAGTGTAATCCAACCAGCACAATCTGGGTTTTGAGATAACAACTTCTGAAAATCTAATGTAGAAGCTGTATCATCTTTATCCGTGTCCTTCTTTGTTGTAACGGCATCTTTGCGTAAGTTATCATACGCATTTCCTGCTTGGTTATAACTTGCTAGACCTTTATATAACTGATAGCCAGAAAAAATCGCAACACCTAAACAAACTACCATGATGATGTCGAGTACGATTCTTCCCACTCTAGATAATTTCTTTTTATTCTTCTTTTCTTTCATACTAACCTCTGCAATATTTTACAGTCGATTGACTGAGTGTGCAAGCATTCGCCAAATGCACGTAACTATGTAATAATAATACCATGTTAGGCGTAGACATCGTAGATATGCTTCGAATTGACTTAGAAAAACCCATCATTTCACATGTTTTAACACAATCCGAAATGGTGGAATTCTCCTTAAAGCATACTACCACACAGAAAAAACAATACTTTG
>CALBKL010000149.1 GCA_937895985.1 uncultured Solobacterium sp. | reverse complement strand
TTTTCTTCTTCATCCGCTTCTGGACGATGATGATAGTTTACATGCGCAACCGCACAATCAATACCCGCATCAATACACATTTGTAAAAGTGCCATAGAATCTGGTCCAGATGAAACCGCAATTAACCACTTTCCTTGTAGTTTTTCCATGTCAGTATAATAACATATCCCATCACTCTGTGCTGAACATCACTCTCAACATTCTTTTCTGTACTTCTTTAAACATAGGTGCTGTAACAGGAATATGCGCTTTAATATCAATCACTCTTGCAGTATTTATAAAGCGTATATCATTTAAAAATAAAACTGATGGTTTATTCAAACCATTTACTAAACCAATCTTCATAAGATGATATTTTCCCTGTGGATGATAGATAGAATCATAAGCTTTTTGATATGTTGCCTCATTGGAAGTCATCGGAACAACCAAAGCTTTCTTTGCACATACAGATACGACTAAACCAAAATGTTGATAACCCATTTCATTAAGATATGATTGGCCAAATTCGATATAACAAATATCACCTGGTTTTACACTGATACCAATATCCTTCCCTGATTGATAACGGGAACGTATCACCCAGTTTGCTTCAGATATCATACCCGCTTCAATATTATGCGGTTGTATAATACGATAGAGATCCTTGCGGTAGGACATGTAATGATGCCACAAATCATATTTCTGTGCCTTATCTTTCATATAATTGTTTCCCCTTTACTTCTATATTCAAAGGGAAACTAGAAACTCCACATCATTTCTCAAAGTTTATGAATATAACTACAAAAGACCAAATGCATATCCTCAAATGGTCGAATGATACAGTCATTTATTATCTTAAGTCAAAATATAATTATTCTTCATTTTTCACTACTAAAACAATTGAATAAAACAAGGATTATTCCCAATTTATTTTTAGTTTCTTCTTTTCCTTTACACAGTCTGCTAAATATAAATTAATTAATGTTTGATAAGGAATACCCGTATGTATCGACTCATTTTTAAAATAGTCAATCACAGATTTATTAATATTAATCGTAACTTGCCGCTTTAATTCCTTCACATATGGATTTTTAATCGCTTTTTCAAAATTAAACTCTTTCTCTAGATATTCATCTTTTTTTGTCATACTCAAATACCCCTTTCGTAATTCCGTCTTTCTGTTAACGTTGCTTTTCGAGATGATATGATTCTAATTATTTTCTCCTCTCTAATGCAGTGAACAACCAACAATATATTTCCTAATTCACTACTTCCTAAGATACGAAATCTATCTTCATCATTTGAATGCAAATTATCATATTCTAATAATGCATTTTCATCATAAAACACTGTCATTGCTTCTTCAAATGTCGCACCATGTTTAGATTGGTTAATTTTACTTTTATATTGATCGCATTCAAGCGAATACATCAAGACACCGCCTACATCTATGTAATAATTATATTATAATTATTACATAATTAAATATTTTTAATTTAATTGGCGTTAATTATATAACAGAACAGGCAACCACAAATCATTGTGATTGCCTGCTTACTTTATCCAAAATGGAAAAAACTTAATATAAATGAACCTGCTAGATATGCGACCGCCATCACTAGGATGAAGTATAGCACCTGTGCTTGATTCACCTTATTTTTGCGCAATAACTTTTCGTAATTGATTGCGTCCATCGCAAACCACGTCACAAGGAACATCAATAAATATACAACGGAGCGCAAGATAAAGTACAGATTGGACATGTCTTACTTTGTACCGAAGATACGGTCACCAGCATCTCCTAGTCCAGGTACGATATAACCATTTTCATTGAGATGGTCATCCAATGCGGCGATATATACATCTACATCTGGATGACTCTTTTGAATTACCTTAACACCTTCTGGTGCAGCTACTAAGCATACAAGCTTAATATTCTTTGCGCCACGCTTCTTGATTTGCGCAATCGCATCCTTTGCACTACCACCAGTCGCCAACATTGGGTCAACAATCATAACGATAGCGTCTTCTAAATGGCTTGGGAACTTCGCAAAATATTCTACAGGTTCTAAAGTTGTTTCATCACGATACATACCGATAAAACCTACCTTTGCTGTAGGAACCAGACGTCTAATACCATCTAATAAACCAATACCTGCACGCAAGATTGGAACGATGACTACTTCTTTACTTAATTCATAACCAGTACACTTCGCAACCGGTGTTTCAATTTCAATTGGATTTGTTGGTAAATCACGGCATACTTCATATGCCATTAGCTCTGCAATCTCGTCAAGATTCTCACGGAAATCCTTTGTTCCGCACTCTTTACGACGCATCTGTGTCAACTTATGTGTAATTAGGGGATGATTCAATACTTCTAACATTATCTTCTTTCCTCCATATTTCCTGTTCTAAATGATATAAGAAGATACCCATACATGCAAGGATATCACGGGTTATTTCGATAATTTTTCTGTGATGTCCTGCATGGTGATTGGACCTGGTCTTAGAATCACTAGCTCATCTTTTGTACAATCTACGATGGTACTCGCTTCACCAAAGGACACATCACCTTCTAGCATTCCATCTAAATCAGGACAACTCTTTTCAATCTCATCTAACGATGTACAAGTTGGCTCTCCCGATTGATTCGCACTTGTCATAAAGATTGGTCTTCCTAAACCCTTAATAATCTTGGCAAGTGTATTAGAGGTTGCCATACGAATCGCAATCGTATCTAAGTTTTCTTGAGATAGATTGACTCCATCTTTACGCTTTAATATGACGGTAATTGGACCTGGCATAAAACCTTCAATGACCTTCTTGGCTCTATCATCCACTTGTGCAATCTCTTGAATCTGTTCAAGATCTGCACACATCACTGGAAACGCCTTTGTTAGAGGGCGATGTTTTACATTTCTAAGGTTCTCTTCTGCTTGATGGCTTGATACCTGCGAACATACACCATATACCGTATCCGTCGGTACACTAATAACCCCATCCTTTTTTAATATCTCAATGATTTCTTGAATCTCTTCTGCTTTAAAACGACGCATATACTTCCTCTTTTCTACTTTTATC
>CALBKL010000148.1 GCA_937895985.1 uncultured Solobacterium sp. | reverse complement strand
ATCTTAGACTATGGAAAGTTTCCCATTAAGTTTTTAAGTATGGTATAACCTTATATAGAATAGAAGAGGGCCACTATGGAAAAAATCGCTAGTTTTACAGTCAATCATCTCATTTTAGAACCTGGTATATATGTGTCTCGTCAAGATCATTTTAACGATGTGACGATTACAACGTTTGATTTAAGAATGACAACACCGAATAAAGAACCGGTGATGAATACTGCAGAAATGCATACAATAGAGCACTTGGGTGCTACGTATCTAAGAAATGACCCTGTTTGGAAAAATCGTATTGTCTATTTTGGCCCGATGGGTTGTCGTACAGGTTTCTATTTACTTTGCGAAGGGGATTTAACTTCGAAGGAAATCGTTCCACTTGTAAAAGGATTATTTGAATTTGTACGTGACTTTGAGGGAGCTATCCCTGGTGCAGAAGCACGTGATTGTGGTAACTATTTAGATCAGAATTTACCGATGGCAAAGTATCTTGCCAATCGTTATTTAGAGAATACAGTAAAGGAGATTGACGAGGCACACCTCGCATACGCAGAATGATGAGAGTAGGTATTATTGGTGCGATGGATGTGGAAGTAACATCGATCAAAGAACGCATGACAATCGATAAGATTGAACAAGTTGGAGATAACACATATTATTTAGGGAAAATTGGTGATACGGAAGTTGTTGTCGCTAGATGTGGCATTGGTAAAGTAAATGCTGCAATTTGTGCTACAACCATGTGTGTAAAGTATGATGTTACACATATTCTAAATACAGGTATTGCAGGATCTTTGGATAATCAAATTAATATTGGAGATATCGTTGTTTCGACTGATGCGGTTTATCATGATTTTAGAGTAGAACCATTTGGTTATCCTGTTGGGATGGTACCTGGTAGAAAGACAATCTCTTTTACTGCAGATGAAACTCTGCGTAAGTTGGTTGTTGATAGTATTCAAAAGGTCGCACCAGAAATTCAAGTCTTTGAGGGACGTGTTGCCAGTGGGGATATCTTTGTAGCACAAAAAGAAAAGAAAGATTGGATTATTTCTAACTTTGGTGCAAAGTGCTGTGAGATGGAAGGTTGTGCAATTGCGCATGTTGCGACGGACTATCATGTTCCATTTGTAATTGTACGTGCAATCTCTGATAAAGCAGATGAAGAAAGTACGATATCTTATGAGGATTTTGAAGCAAAGGCAGCTGAGCATTGTGCAAATCTAGTCTTCCAAGTATTACAGAGTTTATAAGCGGGTACTCCCGCTTTTTTTAAAGTGTGATTGATAGATACGTGTATAATACAAGTATGTATAACCAACAGTCATTTTTAAAATATATACCAGTGGGATTATTTCTTTTTGTGTTTGCATATCTTGTGATATGCATGACAAAAATGATATACCATAAGTCTTTTCGTCGGTATCGTAAGCGTGCTTTTTCATCACTGCTTTTATTAGTGCTATCGGCAGTGATGATATGGGAAGCATTCTTTTCTACGATTCCGGTGAATCGGGATGCGTTTTTTTCATTGTCGGATATTCCTGCATATACATCATCACCATACGTTGAAGTTAATCATAATATTCCATTCTTTACAGAAGAAGAATTAAAGAGTGATGAATATGAGTCGTACAGTGAATTAGATTATCTTGGTCGTTGTGGACCAGCGATGGCGATGATAGGCATTGATATGATGCCGACACAGAAGCGTGGCTCTATCTCAATGGTGAAGCCAACTGGTTGGCATTTAGCTAAGTATGATTTTATTGATGGAAAATATTTATACAATCGTTGTCACTTGATTGCGTATGAATTAAGTGGAGAAAACGCAAATGTACAGAATCTAATTACGGGGACACGCTATATGAACGTGGTGGGAATGCAGCCGTTTGAGGATAAGACTGCGTGGTATATATTACGTACAGGAAATCATGTACTATATCGATGTACGCCAATCTTTGAAGGAGATAATCTTTTGGCAACAGGAGTACTATTAGAAGCCCGTTCAATCGAAGATCATGGAGAGGGAATCTGTTTCAATGTATTCTGTTATAACGTTCAACCTAATATCAAGATTGATTACCATACAGGGGACCACCAGCTAGTTGTGCAAGACTAATTTGTGTGAAAATAACAAATCGATACCAAAAAGATTCAGAATTATGTATAATACATGTGACTAAAGGAGATAAAGAACATGAAATTAGTTAAGAGTATTTTAGCAGCAGCTACAATCCTAACATTAGCAGGTTGCGGATCAAAGGCTATTTACAACGCCGGTACATATGAAGCAACAGCTGAAGGACGTAATGGTGACGTTACAGTTGCAGTTACAGTTTCAGACTCAAAGATTGAAAAGGTAGAAGTTAAGGACCACAAGGAAACAGCTGGTATCGCTGATGGTGCTTTAGAAGAAGTTCCAGCAGCTATCGTTAAGCAGAATAAGGCTGATGTAGACACTGTTTCTGGTGCTACACTTACTTCAAACGCAATCATTACAGCAACTAAGGACGCTTTAAAGAAGGCAGCTAAGTAATTAAAAAGAGGGCAAT
>CALBKL010000147.1 GCA_937895985.1 uncultured Solobacterium sp. | reverse complement strand
GAAATGGTGGAATTCTCCTTAAAGCATACTACCACACAGAAAAAACAATACTTTGCGGGACGATTTGCGGCGAAAGAAGCTATCTTCAAGGCAACCCAGGATAAAGATTACCTACAGTACAGTATCCTAAATGATGAAAGTGGAAAACCTTACATCAAAGACCATCCTGAACTTGAGGTAAGTATCTCACACGACGCAAACATCGCTATCGCAATTGTACAAAGTATTTCAAATTTATAAATAAATTTATTTTTAAAAGGTTCTCTTTCTGTAAGAGAACCTTTCTATCATTCCTGATCTTTTGGTATTTTTCGATATATCAAATATGCCAAAACAAGTAATACTAGTATCACTAAAATTAGAATTGTGAATAATACCGATATCTTCGGAATATTCATATTTATATCGGTTAAATAAAACTTAATATACAGTTGTATCGTGATACCCATCAAAACTAAAGCAGCTAAATACACGCATAGGAACAATAACATCTTTTTTCTCATAAACTCTCCTTTTATAAATTAGAAATATGCAAAAGATAAATGATAGCAGTGTAATGATAGTTGAACATAATAGTTGAATATCTACTTTTAGTATACACCCAATAAAAAAAACATTCTCTATTTGAATGACAGGTAGAGAATGTTTTCTTTGATTAATTTTGAATTGTATTGATTGGATAAGATTCTTGCATTTCTCTTGCGACGATATATTCATTCTCTGCTGTGCGCAATAGAATTAACGGCATCGTACGACTTAAGAATAAGTGAATACCTTCAGTAACGGAGTACGCACCACAGTTATTAAAGGCTAAATAATCACCCTCATGCAAGCCTTGCAGCGTTACATCTCTGACTAGCACATCTGCAGTTGTACAAAGGCTACCACATAAACACCAATTTTGTTCTGTACGGTCATCACATGCATGCAAGTGTTGAATGTGTGGCACTTTCATACCCATCATCTGGCCATAGTAGTTAAGATGATTCATACCTCCATCTACGATACAGTAATTTACGCCTTCATTAGACTTACAATCCATTGCACGAGTCAGGTATGTTCCACAGAATGTGGAATAGAATCTACCCATTTCAATTGTTAAATCAACAACCTCAGATAATTCTTTCAACTTTGCATGGATATTCTCAAGAGGTTTTAATGTATCACTGAAATCATCACCTTCGAATAATGGAACGGATAGACCTGGTCCGTATTCAATCTGTTCTACTTTACGATTGAATGTTGTTTGAATCTCTTTGATTAATTCTAACAACACATCCAACTCTTTGATTTGTTTATCATTCTTCTTGCGTTGTGTACCCGCAAAGTAGTGGATACCCTTTACGATCACGTTTGGATACTTTTCTTCATTTGCATAGATAGAGAATAAATCTTCCTTGGACATACCAAACTGACTACCTGCATTCAAACGTGGTAGAATTTCCACTTTCTTTTGGTACTTTCCAGCAATACGATTGACAATATCCATATGTAGTAGAGATTCCGCTGTGTAATGAATCACACCATATTCCATCGCATCTGTGACATCCACTTCTGTCTTATTGACACCAGAATATAAAATCTTAGTTGGTTCTACATGCAGAGCTTTACAGATAGATAACTCACCTGGACTACACACTTCTAGTTTATCCGTGATTTCTGCCATCGTCGGAATCAAGAATGGATTTGCCTTGATGGAATAACATAGATGATACGCACCACCTACAATTTCCCTCATCTTTTTAACACGTTCTTTTACCGCTTCTAAATCAAAGATAAAACAAGGTGTTTGATAGTGTTCTGCGATATACTTTAGTTCTTTCTCTTGCATTATTCGATTCCTTCCATCTTCTTTAATACGGCACGATCAATCTTACCATTCTTTGTCATTGGCATTTCATCCAAGTGTACTAACTTGTTAGGTACCATATAGCTTGGCATAACGACCTTTAGTTCGTTATGTAATTCTTTTTGATCACGCTCACCTAACCAGAATAAGTAGATACGTTTCTTGTTGTGGTCATAGATTGCACATGCACGCACAACACCACTACGTCCTTGTACTAGACTTTCAATTTCACCTAGTTCAATGCGATGTCCTAAGTGCTTAATTTGGAAGTCTTTACGTCCAATATAAACAAGTTCTCC
>CALBKL010000146.1 GCA_937895985.1 uncultured Solobacterium sp. | reverse complement strand
TCTGGCGAAAGTATGATATAATAAGAGTGTCGAAAGTATATTGAGATAATCGAGTAGAGTGATTTATTTCAATTACAGATAGTATATTTCATTAAATTACTATTTTAATTACTTGGATTCACAAGTTTCTTTTATAATACCTCAATATCGTTTTCGAATTGAATAGTTAAAGAAGGAGGACATAATATGTCAGTAAATGAAAAGATTGATCAGTTGAAGGGTGCGGTTAAAGAAGAAGTTGGAAAATTAACTGGAGATAAGAAAACTGAACATGAAGGATTAGCTGAGAAAGTAACTTCAAAAGCAAAAGAAGTAGCAGAAGGTGTTAAGGATGCTGTTGAAGGAACAGTAAATGGTGTTAAGAATATTATTAACGAAAATAAAGATGATGTTGCAGAAAAGGTAAATACATTTGCTAATAATGTAAAAGATGCCGTTGAAGGTACTGTTGATGGTATCAAAAACATTGTGAACAAAGATAAAGAATAATTTTATTGAATTGAACCTCATAATGTGGAAAACAGATTAAGAGGTTCATTTTTGTAATGAGGTATATGGATTTAGATACAAATAAATTCTTTGTTGAAATAATTAGGAGACTAACTATGAGATATAAAGTCTTTGAGTATGCAGGATATATCTGTATTTTAGCATCTTATGTCATTGCGACTTTTGCGCAGAAGGCAGAAGGTATTTTTGCGGTGATTGGATTAGTTGCTTCATTAGGATTGTTGTTGGGCTCTATTATTTGCTATGTGTTATATCGCAAATATCATCCAAATAAAACTACAATATTCAAAAATAAAGTTGAACTTTTGATTCTTGTAATTCCTTTCATCATTGTGGTGATTGTATTGTTATCCATACGTAAATGACCAATCAACTTTTAAGTAGATAATTACATCAATTATTTCAAAAAATGTACTAAAAATAGGAATATCCGATTTTTAGTATTTTTTTCGAAAGCGCATTCTATTATTGAAAACTTTTTCATAAATGACTATAATGAATGAAAGAGGTAATCATATGGATCAATTGATACAAGATTTACAAATCGTATGTACACAACTATTACCAATCATAGCTGCAGTAGCTTTGGTATTTTTGTGTATCTTATTACGAAAGGTGTGGCAGACTATCGACGCTTTAAGGAAAACGATTGAAGGTTTAGATCCTACACTACGTTTAGTGGATAAGAGTATCGAGAAGGTTCAAGCACCATTAGATACTGTTGCCAAATACAGTAAGACCTTTGATAAAGTTCATGACAAGACATCTGCTGCGATTGGCAAAGTAACAGATTTTGCAAATGAAAAATTAGATTCATTGAAACAAACAATTAAGACTGGTGTAAATCCAGAGGAAGATCTTCCTGTACAAGTTCAGGAAGTTGAAAAGGAGACAACAAATGGCTGATGAATTAAAGAAAGATGAAAAATCCACATTTAACGAGTTTGATGATAGTACTGAACCTATTGAATCAATTCAAAAGACAGTTGAGGATCTTAAACGTAAAATTCAAGAACTAAGTACGGAAGAAGAAAAGACTACAACTGAAGAGACTTCTAAAAAGGAAGATGAACAGTTCAAGATTCCTGATTTTATTGCGCCACATGCGGAAACATTACAACAGATGAAAGATACAACTGTTAAAACTCTTCATACAGTGAAAGAAGAAGTTGTGGATAAGACAAAGAAAGCTGCTTCTGTTGTAAAAGAAAAGGCTGAAAAGCTAAATGAAAACGAAGAAATTCGTAAGACATTAGATTATATCAAGAAGAATGCGACAAAGGCTTATGATACAGCGATGAT
>CALBKL010000145.1 GCA_937895985.1 uncultured Solobacterium sp. | reverse complement strand
TGGGAATCCCATTACCCGGTACAGGTGCTTGGACTGGATGCTTGATTGCGGCTTTATTTGAAATGGACTTAAAAAAAGCAACCCTATCAATATTGATTGGAGTTGCAATGGCTGCAGTAATCATGACATTAGTATCTTATGGATTATTAGGTGCAGTATTTGGATGAGGTCTCTCACATATATGAGACCTTTTTTTCTATACAGAGTTATTCAGGAAGAGCTTCAAGTAGTTCAACAATACCTCGGAAATCATTGATTGTTGCAGTTAAGAATGGAAGATCGTGTGCTTCAAGAGAATCACTAGCAATCGCAATGACATTTGCATTGGCTTTTTTTGCGGCGAGAACGCCGTTGATAGAATCTTCAAAGACGATAACATGATCGGATACATGAAGACGTTTCATAGCTTCTAAATACATTTCATATTTACTGTTATATGTACCATCATCATAGACAATTGTGTTTGGGTCGATCCATTGGTCTAAGTGGAAATGAGAAACATAGAAATCTATATTTTTCTTGATTGATGCAGAGGCAATCGTAAAGGGAATATTGTGTTGTTTGAGGTAGTTAAAGAATTCAATGACACCAGGAGCTAGTGCAGCATTAGGATTATTTTTGACATATTGGCGATAAAGGGCTTCCTTCTCAACTGATAGACGTTCACATTCTTCTGTAGAAAGTGTATTATTCGTCATGCGTTGAATTAAATCGACATTTGCCAAACCCCAGTACTTCTGTACAAGTGTTTCTTTTGTCATGTGTTCACCGACGACTCTCATAGCGATTGTATCCCAGGCTTGAATATGTAAATCAGTATCAAAGAATAATGTACCGTTAAAATCAAAAATAATCCCGTTATAGCGCATGTTATCTCCTTTTTTTGATTATTATACATTTTATTGATGCGCATGACATCTGATTATGTTTTAATATATGAAAAAAGAGGGAGAAAGTTATGCAATACAGTGCTCTAATCGTTGCGGCAGGTAGTGGAACAAGAATGAAGCTTGGATTTAATAAGGTTTACGCAAAACTACCAGATGGAACAACCATTTTGGATAAGACGCTTTCAGTATTTCTGAATGATAGTGATTGTATGCAAATTGTATTGGTGACTGATTGTGCAGAACATTTTGAAAAAGTACAAGGGAGAAAGGATGGTAGAGTCGTGTTTGCGTGTGGTGGTGCAACACGCCAAGATAGTGTTTATAATGGCTTGCGTGCAGTACTAGCAGATATTGTTTTCGTGCATGATGGAGCAAGGCCGTTCTTAGATCAGGAGTCATTAGAGAAACTTAAAAAGACGATGGAAACAGAGAAGGCTGCTTTACTTTGTGTTCCATGCAAGGATACTGTAAAGCATGTTAAGGACGGATATGTTGTAGAGACATATGAGCGTAGTACATTACAGTGTGCACAGACACCACAGGCATTTGAGACAGATTTATTACTTACATGCATGCATAAAGCAAAAGAAGACCACTTTATTGGCACAGATGATACTTCCTTGGTAGAGAAGTATTCTAATGTAAGAGTGGCTGTGGTTGAAGGAAAATACTCTAATTACAAAATTACTACACCAGAAGATATCAGGTAAAAATTGGATAAATTTTATCCAATTTTTTATATTTGTCAAAATAACAAAAGAAATATTTTGGATATGCATTGTATAACAAAACAATGTTATATAAAATATAAAGTGAAATTAATCACATGTTATATACATGCATAATTGATTGAGTGAGAACATAAAAGGGGAGGACAATATGTTATTTCACATTAGCGGGGATACGGCCATATATCAATGGGTCGCAATGTTAGGGGTACTTGCCAGTTTAATCTTGTTGAACGAGTTTTCTCGTCGTACAAAGTTTGGCGGTATCTTGATGTTTTTTGTTTTACCATTAATTTTGACAGTTTATTTTATCGCAATATATGTATCAGCTAGAATGGGTGCTGAGTGGGCATTGCACAATCAAACATATCTATATATGAATGGTTGGTTCCATTACGCAAAGCTATATGCATCACTAGCTGGATGTATTGGATTTATGATGATCAAATACAAATGGGGAATCGGAAAACAGCATTGGTTCCGTGCATTCCCATTTGCGATTGTCGCAATTAATATCTTGATTGCAGTAGCGAGTGATTTTGAGTCTGCAATCAACGGATGGTACAAATGGTGGTTGTCTTCTGAAGGTGTATGGTTATACGGTGGATGGCATAATGTATTCAATGGTTTAGCAGGTTTGATTAATATCTTCTGTATGACGGGTTGGTGGGCTGTATATTCTTCTAAGGATGAAAAGGATATGATTTGGCCAGATATGATTTGGGTATATATCTTAATCTATGATGTGTGGAATTTTGCGTATACATACAACTGCTTACCAACACATACATGGTTCTGTGGTGTGGCCTTACTTCTATCACCTACAATTCCTGCATTATTATGGAACAAGGGTGGATGGATTCAAAATAGAGCAAATACTCTATGTATTTGGTGTATGTTTGCACAGGTGTTCCCATTATTTCAAGAGACATTGGCTGATGGCACAAAGGCATTTCCTTGGGTTACATTACCAGCGTTATACGCAGACGGAACTTTAAATGGTATTGTGGCTGGTGGAAGTGCGAACGCAAATCCTACAATGATGACAATTGTTAGTGGACTAGCACTTATTGTAAATCTTATCGCTATCATCTACATCATCCGTACGTGTATAAAGACAAAGAAGAATCCATATAAGGGAGAAGTATTTACAGAATTTAAGTATTACAAAGATGCAGCTGCTCGTGCAGTGATTGATTAATTGATAATTGAAAGGGATAGAATCATAAAAGGTAGGTTTCTGAGAAGATAGACTTCAAAGGGCCTATCTTTTATTTTGGATACAGGGTTTTAGAAATATATAAAGATAACAATATGATACTAAAAATGACAAAAAGTATACCTAAAATTTAAACAACTTGTTATTTGATTCTTAGACAATGTAAATTAAAATTGATATAAACAACAAAATAGGTGGTTTTGTTTGTAAACACATCCTTTGAATACGAAAATTGCTAAACTAGACCAATTAAAAACAGCAAGTATGCCCGCGTTGCCAAGTAGCGTTGATGGTGGGTAATCACAATTTCTAGCAATGACGTCATCCAAAGTAAAACGCTGCAGGAATTGTTGAAAGGGAGAAATCTATGTGTAGCAATCATCGTTTTATGAAGGGATTACAGAGAGTGTTTACATTTTTATTGTCACTTGTAATTGTAG
>CALBKL010000144.1 GCA_937895985.1 uncultured Solobacterium sp. | reverse complement strand
GGCAGCGTCAGATGTGTATAAGAGACAGTAATAATGGTACAACGTTTATTTCTAATATATTGTGGGATGAGCAGGGCTGTAGAACTTGTATTGATAAAGACAGTATCACCATCCTCGATGTAACTAGCTGCCATTTTTGCAATTGCATGTTTATAACGCTCATTTGTGAAGTCACTATTATCATGGTCAACCATATGTTGAACGATTTTTGCACCACCGTGGTAACGAATGATGGCTCCACGATCTTCCCAGTATTGTAAGTCGCGGCGAATAGTAATCTCGGAAACATTGAAATCATTCATCAATTGCTTTACAGTAACATCTCCTAATTTTTGGATAATCATCATAATGTCATCACGACGTTTTTGAACAATCTGATAGTCTACTTTCATATTTTGTTCTCCATCTTTGAAATGATTATATCATTTAATGAATGAACAATCATAAAAACTTTTTGAATTTATCAAAATCGTGCCAAAATATACTATACAAATATATAAAAATGATTAAATCAAACAAATAAGTCGTAAAAACGATTAAATGAACATATAATTCTTTGATAATCAAAAAATGTGTTGGTATGATAAAACCATCACAAAGGAGGTTATCATGCCAAAAGTAAATGAAATTACAAGGGAGTCTTGGATTTTAGGTGCATTCCCAGAATGGGGAACATGGCTAAATGAAGAGATTGACAACACAGTTGTTGAACCTGGTACATTTTCAATGTGGTGGTTGGGATGTGTAGGTGTATGGTTTAAAACAGAAAATGACACAAACATTGCAATCGACTTATGGTTTGGTAATGGAAAGAGAACACAAAAAGTATCATCCATGGCCCCATACCATCAAATGAGAAATATGATGGGCGTTGAAAATCTACAACCTAATCTGCGTGCAGCACCAATTGTTTATGATCCATTTGGTGTAACAAAGTGTGATGCAGTATTAGCAACTCATTATCACAACGATCATATCGACCCATTCTTTGCTGCAGCAGTATTAAAGAACTGTAGCGATGATGTACCGTTTATTGGACCATTAGAGTGTGTGAAAAAGTGGGTTGGCTGGGGTGTTCCAGAAGAACGTTGTAAAGTTGTTAAGCCAGGGGATATCATTACAATCAAGGATACAAAGATTCATGTATTAGAGTCCTATGACAGAACATGTCTTGTCACAACGGAAGTTGGCGAAGACATTGCAGGTATCTGCCCTACAAACATGGATCAAAAAGCAGTCAACTACTTAATCGAGATGCCTGCAGGAACTGTATATCATACTGGTGATTCACACTATAGTATTTGTTACGCGGACATCGGTAAGAAGTACAATATTGATATTGCCTTTGGTGCGTATGGTGAAAACCCTGTAGGATGCCAAGATAAGATGACATCTGTTGATATGTGTAGAATGGGTGAAGCAACTAACGCAAAGGTAATTATTCCTTTACACCATGATGTATGGACAAATATGAAGGCAGATCCAGAAGAAATTATGTTAGTATATAACTTCAAGAAGGATACACTGAAGTATAAGTTCCATCCATTCATTTGGGATGTGGGTGGTAAGTATACATGGCCATTAGATAAAGACTTATTGAAGTTCCACTATCGTCGTGGATTCGAAGACTGCTTTACAAAGGAGCGTAATGTTCCATTCCCAAGTATTCTATAATTGGAGAAAATAAATGTTATTACAAGAAATACTAGATAATCATCTGACTAGCTACCATCAAGAGTTTCCAACCTGGCAAGATGCCATCAAAGGGTGTGGAGAAACGTTGATTGAACAAGGGTTCATCGATAATCGTTATGTAGAAGCAATCATTAAATGTGTTACAGAATATGGACCATACATCGTGATTTGTCCTAATGTAGCAATGCCGCATTCTACGCTAGGTGCAGAGGGTGTATACAAAACTGGTATTGGTTTTATGAAGGTAGAGAAGCCAGTTGCGTTCGATGATAATGATAGAGAAAAAGACGCAAGGCTATTCTTTACACTCGCTGCTGTGAATCATGATCAACATCTAAATAATATGATGCAGCTATCTGAACTATTAATGAATGAAGAGGTCGTAAATGACCTATTAGAGATTCAAAATGATGACGACTTAAGAAAGGTCATCGAAAAATACAAATAATATAATTAGGGGGAAATATGAGCATTTTATACGACATTTGGGTATGGTTCGCAAGTAATATCTTAACCAAACCAGCATACTTTATCGGTTTAATCGTTTTAATTGGTTACATTCTTCAGAAAAAGACTTGGTACGATTCACTAGCAGGCTTTATTAAAGCAACCGTTGGTTTCTTAATCTTAAGCGTAGGCTCTGGTGGATTAGTAAGTAACTTTAGACCAATTCTTGTTGGATTAAAAGATCGCTTTAACTTAGATGCGATGGTTATCGATCCATACTTCGGACAAAATGCAGTGCAGTCAGCAATGGAAGGAATTGGACGTAGCTTCTCACAAGTAATGTTCCTATTGTTAATTGCATTTATCTTTAACTTAGTTCTTGTTAAGTTTAACAAGATTACAAAATTACGTGCAGTATTCACAACAGGCCACGTTCAAATGCAACAGGCCGCTACAGCATTCTGGTTAATTCTATTCTGCTTCCCACAGTTGGGTGATACACCAATGTTAATTATCATGTCACTTATTCTTGGTTTATATTGGGCAGTTGGTTCTAACCTCACAGTTGAAATTTCTCAGGACTTAACAGATGGTGGTGGATTCTGTGTAGCTCACCAACAGATGTTTGGTATTGCATTCTTCTCATACTTATCAAAGAAGTTATTTGGCAATAAGAAGAATTCTAAGAGAATTGAAGATATCCAATTACCTGGTTTCATGTCAATCTTCAATGAAAACATGGTTTCTACAGCGATCTTAATGATGATCTTCTTTGGAGCCATCATGGCTGTACTAGGTAAGGATTACTTCATTGAAACAAAGGTTCTTAAGGAAGGTGCAAGCTTCTTTATGTATGTAGTAGATACATCACTCAAGTTTGCTGTGTATCTTGCCATCTTACAACTTGGTGTACGTACATTCGTAACAGAATTAACAAACTCATTCCAGGGTATTTCCAATACATTCTTGCCTGGTGCGGTTCCTGGTATCGACTGTGCAGCTACATATGGATTTGGTAGTCCTAATGCAGTAACTATCGGTTTCTTATTCGGTGCATTAGGTCAGTTTATCGCTATCATCGCATTACTATTATTGAAGTCTCCAACAATTGTCATTGCAGGGTTCGTTCCAGTATTCTTCGATAACGCTACAATCGCTGTATACGCTAATAACAAGGGTGGCATAAAGGCTGCTATGTTATTCCCATTTATCTCAGGATTATGCCAAGTATTCGGTAGTGCTTTAATCGCTGGTGCAGTAGGACTTGCGGCTCATGGTGGTTACTTAGGTATGTGGGACTGGGCAGTTGTATGGCCAATCTTCACTGTTATCATGAAGTATGCAGGATTTATTGGTTTAGCAATTATCTTGGTAGTGTTAATCTTGATTCCACAGTTACAATATCGTAGCCATCCAGATACATATTTCTTATGTGTAGAGGATTACGAAGCTTATAAAGAAAAAGTAAAGAAGGAGTGAACAACAAATGATTAAAGTTTTAGTCGCATGTGCAAATGGAGCCGGAACATCTTTGATGATGAAGATGAGAGTGGAAAAGGCATGTAAGGATTTAGGTGTAGAGGTATCTACAATTCATCACTGTTCTTTATCAGAAGGTAAGAGTGCGGCAACTCAATATGATGTTGTATTTTGCCCACTAAACTTTAAGAACATGTTTACAGATGCAGAGAAAAAAGGCGTTAAGATCTGCGGTATGAAGAATGTACTATCAGATAAAGAAGCGCAAGCACTTTTAAAAGAAGCAGGCTTTGCAGAATAACAACGAAAGCTACTGCTAAGCAGTAGCTTTTTAGAAAGGTTTACTGAATGAAAGTAAATAAGAAAGTATTGGGTACTTTAAATAAGTGTTATGCATTAGCACAGGTAGAATTCGATGGGAAGAACTATCTTGCATGTGCTGCTGAAAAAGAAGACCCATGTTACTTATATGATTATGAGGGAAACTTTATAGAGAAGTTGTGGGATGGACCTGGTGGTGTTATGTCACTAGAACAGTATCCAAACCAGACATATCCTACACTTCTTGCAACTTGGAAGTTCTATTCACCAAATAATGGTGCAGATTCCAAGATTGTATACTACCTTAGAAAAGATGGTGAATGGCAGATTCATACACTATGCAAACTTCCATTCGTACATCGCTTTGGTGTGATTGAAAGAAATCATCAGAAGTATCTTGTGGCTTGTACATTGAAGAGTGCACATGCATTCAAAGATGACTGGACTTGTCCTGGAAGAGTGTGGGTTGCCAAGCTTCCAGAAGATATCTCTATCTTTGATGAAGATCATCAGTTAGAACTGACACCGTTAATCAGTGGTCTGACTCAAAATCATGGCTTCTTTAAGACAGAAGAAGAGGATTATCAGATTGCCGTAGTCGGCACAAAGAACGGTATCTTCAAGGTTGTTCCACCAGCAGATGAAAATGGTGAATGGACATACGAACAACTTACAACTGATCCTGCTTCTGATATGTTGTATCTAGACTTTGATGGAGATGGCCAAAAGGAACTCATGACTTTCGCACCATTTCATGGTGATACATTAGCTGTCTATAAACTAGTAGATGGCTCATATCAGAAGGTGTGGGAAGATGAAAGAAAGATGCCATTCTTGCATGCAATCTATCCATTAGAGATGAATGGCAAGGTATATGGTATCTACGGTTATCGTAGGAATGAACTAGAGTTAAATCTTTTATCTTACGACAAAGAAACGAATACATATGTCAGTGAAAACTTAGATCGTAATGCAGGTCCTACAAATGCACTAGCGTTTAAAGATGGAGATGTACAGAAGATCTTTGTATCAAATCGCGAAACAGATGAGATTGCACTGTACACGATTGAGGAATAACTATGCTAGAAGAATTAAAACAAAAAGTATATGAGGCAAATATGATGTTGCCTAAGAATGGACTGGTAGTCTTTACTTGGGGAAACGTTTCCGGTATCGACCGTGAAAAAGGTTTCATGGTTATTAAACCATCTGGTGTTGAATATGATCAATTAAAACCAGAGGATATGGTCGTCGTAGACGTAAAAACAGGTGAAAAGGTAGAAGGTAAATACAAACCATCTTCCGATACAGATACACATCTAGTGTTATATCGTAACTTCCCACATATCGGTGGTATCGTACATACCCATAGTAAGTGGGCAGTTAGCTTTGCCCAGGCTGGGGTAGGTGTTCAACCGATGGGAACGACACATGGTGACTACTTTTATGGTGAGATACCATGTACAAGAAAGATGAGCGAAGAAGAAATTGCTGGACAGTATGAACTGGAAACAGGAAATGTCATCGTCGAAACATTCAAGGATAAAGAACCAGATGATGTACCTGCAGTACTCGTACATAGCCATGGACCTTTTACTTGGGGAACAGATCCATTCAATGCAGTACATAACGCAGTTGTATTAGAAGAAATCTGCTTTATGAACTTCCATGCACACATGTTAAATCCACAAAAGGGAAATATGCAGCAGGAACTCTTAGATAAACACTATCTACGTAAACATGGAAAGAATGCATACTATGGACAATAAAGCTTATCGTTTGGGCATGTATGAAAAATCCATGCCTAAAGAATTATCTTGGGAAGAGAAACTCACTATCTGTAAAGAATCTGGCTTTGATTGGTTGGAGATTTCTATCGATGAAACGGATGATAAACTAGCTCGCTTGGATTGGAATCAAGAAGAAAGAGATACAATCAAACAAGCAATCATAGAGACAGGTATACCTATCCATACAATGTGTCTAAGTGGACATCGTAAATACCCACTTGGTGATCTAGATTCAAAGATTGAAGAAAGAAGTCTAGAAATCATGGAGAAGGCTATCTACCTTGCACAAGATTTAGGCATTCGTATTATCCAATTGGCTGGATATGATGTTTATTACAAGGAAGGTAGTGCAGAAACTAAGAAACAGTTTATCAAGAATCTTCACATCGCTACCAAGATGGCAGCAAAGTATGGTATCGTCATGGGCTTTGAAACAATGGAAACACCATTTATGGATACAGTAGAAAAGGCGATGGAGTATGTCAGTATCGTTGATAGTCCATACCTACAAATCTATCCAGATATTGGAAACCTAACCAACGCTGAGAAGATCTACAAAACCTCAGTCATTGACGATATTCAAAAGGGAAAGGGTCATATCGTAGCAGCTCACCTAAAAGAAACTGTACCAGGTAAGTATCGTGAGATACCATTTGGAAGTGGACATACAGAGTTTGTAGAAGATATCAGATGCTTAAAGGATATGGGTGTACGTATGTTTACTGGTGAATTCTGGTATACAGGTGAAGAGAACTGGAAAGACATCTGTAAACATGCAGGAAGTTTCCTACGAGAAAAATTAGATCAAGTATTTGAATAAGGAGCGTAAATGAAACGCTCCTTATTTTATGGTTGTATATAATTATAAGAGAAAAGTTAACACAATCTATTGTTAATAACATCAACAAAAAGATGTAGAGCTTTACGATAATCTAATTCTAAGTAAGTTATTTATAAGATATTATTTATGAAATGTAACTTTGATTTGTATGCATTGGTAATGATAATAGACAGATCTATAGGCTTATCTGATTCTGTAGAGGTTGCAATATTTTCTATAACCATAACAGGTGTTTCTTGTTCAATAGATAAGTAGAATCTTTCAATTTCTAAACTTGTACGTATCTCAATAGTCTGCTCAACGATTTTAGGGTGATATCCATTCTCCTTCATATAATTCCAGAGTGATCCCTTTGAGAAATCATGGTTATTTATTGTTGGAAAATAAGTGAGCGGTATATAGTTTTCAGTAATAGAATATTTTTTTCCATCTATATATCTTAATCTTGTTAAATGATATAAAAGAGTACCTTCTTCAACTTTTAATTTATGAGCAAGAAAGGGTGAACAACTAATAATATTTTTGCTAATAACTTCTGAAGTTATAATTTTTCCATCTTTATTTTTTGCCTCATAAAGACCTAATGTAACCTGTGTTGTTGATATATCTTCTTTAGTGTCATTGATAATATATCCCTTTCCTTTGGTGCGGATTAGCAAGTTTTGATTTGCAAGAAGTTCAAGGGCATTTCTAATTGTTGTACGACTAACATTAAATTGATTACAGAGTTCTTCTTCGGTTGGAATTACAGATTCTGTATAAGAAGTGTTGGATATAATTTCTTGGTAGATTTTGTCACTTACATTTTTAT
>CALBKL010000143.1 GCA_937895985.1 uncultured Solobacterium sp. | reverse complement strand
CTATTTCCACAATTGGTCAATCCTGTATACAAGCATTAGAGTCAATTGAGAATGTGGATACTGTACTTGTAGGTGGAATGGATCGTGGTATTGAATATGATGAGGTAGAAGACTACCTACATGCACGCAAGGATGTCCACGTCATCTTTATGTATGCGACAGGAAAGCGTATCTATTCTGAAATGGAACAGAAAGGCTTACTAAGACCTGGACTATATCAAGTAGAAAATCTGGAAGAAGCTGTTGCTTTAGCAAGAAAACTAACCCGACCTCATCATGCATGTGTCTTATCTCCAGCCGCAAGTTCTTATGATCATTTCAAGAACTTCGAACATCGTGGAGATGTATTTAGAAAGTTGGCATTTGAAGAATGAAGTATAACGTTATTGATGTAGACGCAGCTAGTCTACAAGAAAAATATCATATTGGTCTTTTGAGTGCGAAACTTTTGATGGCTTCTCATTTAAGTGATGAAGAAATTCATGAGTTATTTAATACAGATACTGCACTAACAACTAGTAAGGCAGATTGTATTCAAAAGTGTTGTAAACGTCTATTACAAGCAAAAGAAAAAAATGAAAAAGTTATGATTGCTGGAGACTATGATGCGGATGGCATTTGCTCAACAACAATCATGAAAATGACACTCATGAAACTAAAGATTGAACATGGCTATTACATTCCAGATCGAATGAAAGAAGGCTATGGTTTATCTGCGCATACGGTTGAGTTAGCACATCAAAAAGGATATAGCCTAATTATCACCGTTGATAACGGTGTAAAAGCACATGCGGCAATTCAAAAAGCCAATGAACTGGGTTTAGATATTATTATTACGGATCATCACCAAATTGATGAAGAGATAGATACTCCATACGTGGTTCATCCAAACTATATGGAAAGTGAGTATTGTTATCTTTCTGGTGCAGGCGTTGCTTTACAGATTGCACGCAATCTGATTGGAGATAATGATATTCAAACAGCGTTTGCGTGTGTTGCGGCAATTGCGGATGTCATGCCACTATGGAAAGAAACAAGACGTATCGTAAAGCGTGGACTAGCTGTGTTAAAGCAGGGTAGACCTCGTAGTCTAATCAGTCTTTTAAATCCAGGCAGTGAAGTTGATATGACTTCTATTTCATTCTCAATTGTGCCAAAGCTCAATAGTCTTGGACGTATGAGTGACATTGCGAATGTTAACACAATGATTCCGTTCTTGCTTTCAAATAACGAAGAACAGATTGTACACTATGCTGCACAAGTAAATCAGATTAACGAAAAGAGAAAAGAAATCAGTTCTTCTATTAGTGAGACCGCAATTAATATGATTGCAGATGAGAAGTTTCCAGTTTTATACCAAGAAGATTTCCATGAAGGAGTATCCGGTCTTGTAGCTGGACGTATCGTTTCACAGCTCCATCGACCAGTGCTTGTCATGGCTAAGAGCCATGATACGATCAAGGGCAGTGGTAGAAGTGTGCCGGGATTTAATCTTTTTGATTTCTTTAAGGATTTTGAAAATTTAGCAGCATTTGGTGGTCATGAACAAGCGGTTGGTATTTCTGTACCTATAGATAAGTTTGAAGAATTCTATCAACATGCACAAGAAAAGATGGCTGAAACGGGGTATGAATATATTGAACCAGTACAGGATGCAATTCGGATTGATGTAGAAGATATTAACTTTAGTAATATCATTGATATTGAATGCTTTACACCATATCCAAAAGAGATGATTGAACCAAATTTTGCGCTCGAAGGAATGAATATTGTAGAGCGTAAAGAAACTGCGAAGATGGTGAAATACCTTATCGCAAATAGCAGTGGTGGCTTTGAAGCAGTACTCTACAAGAGTAGAAATCTAACTGCACCAATCTTGCCAAAACGTTTGATTGGTAAGTTATCTATTAACAGATGGCGTAATCGGACAACCTGTCAAATGATACTC
>CALBKL010000142.1 GCA_937895985.1 uncultured Solobacterium sp. | reverse complement strand
TGTATAAGAGACAGGAAATAGGCCTTGTTTTTTGCAAAAAAACTGAGAGGGAACATATTAAAAATACATGATATTAAACCTTTCTCTGAACGTAGAAATTTTATTAAAAGTAATTGGATATCATTATGTAAATCATGTCATACGAGAATTCATGT
This sequence comes from uncultured Solobacterium sp., assembly GCA_937895985.1. Next base: position 3,449 of record CALBKL010000142.1, on the reverse strand, counting down.
AGAAAGAGGAATCGTTAGAAAAAATAACCACTCGTAAAGAATGATTATTTTATCAGTTCATCAATGTTTCGTTTTGAATATAGAAGCCTGCGAACTTCCATAGTGTCATCAATTACTACATAAAAAATTGAGAAGTTTCTTACATTGATTCTATAGTAGGGATAATTCCTAATCTTTGATGATTGATAGGGGGCAAAACTAAGAGGCATTTCAAGCCTTTTAACAATTGCCAGTTCTATATCATCAATCAAACGTGAGCCGAATTGGGATTATGTAGCGTATTGGTTATATAATCAGTGACTTTAAGTAAATCTTCTTCAAATAACGGAAGAAAAGTTAATTTAAAGGTTTGTTTGTTCATCAATTCTGTTCCTTACTTTATCAAAGACATCAGATTTAGAAAGGCGGAAAGAAGAGTTTGCTGCAAAAGCATCTGCTTCATCGAGCTTTCTTTCAACATCATCTGTAAGTGCAGAGTATTGTTCAATGCTCATAAGTACCATTGTTCCATAACCATTTTTAGTAAGGAACACCGGAGTGTTGGAATCTATAACAGTTTTTTCAATTTCTGGGAATTTGTTTCTTAAGTCAGAAACTGGACGAATATTAATCATAGTATTTACCTCCTTTAAATATCAATATAATATCATAATTCTATCTTAATTATAATAGATAGGAGAGATGTGAATCTCTATGAATCATTCCTTGGAGAACGAGGAGGGAATCTTATTTAGAATAATATAGTGTCTATTTGCTGATTAAAAATAACAAAATACATAACAATGATGGATATTTTTTGAGTGCATCACCTTTTCTATGCTATTATGTATATACAAATTGTATTTACAAAGGAGTATTGGGATGGCTAGTACACAAGTAGTAAATTTTCGTGCAGATTTAATATCTTATCAGAAGACAAAAGAAATTTTAGCGATTGAGAAAATTACAGTTTCGGATGTACTGAATGCAGCTCTTCGAAAAATCGCAAATGGCACAGTAGATGCGAAGGAATTTGTTTCTAGCGATTTAAAGGATACGCAGTATCATGTAGCTTTTGAGGATCTAAAGAAAGAAATTTTAGCTGGACATCAAGAAATTAGTGAGGGAAAGGTAACTTCTCTAGCTGATGTGAGAAAGGAATTCAATCTTGACTAATTTAAAACGATATCCTGTTTTCCTTGCGGATAGTGCAAAGAAAGACTTACATGATATTCACAACTATATTGTTGTAAATTTTTATAGTCAGCAATCTGCTGATGGAAAAGTAGACTTAATTTTAAGTGCTTTGGAGACATTGGAAATGTTTCCAGAAGTCTGTCCTTTGGTTTCAAGTAGGGGATATGGTGAGATTACGAATGATGGTAAATTTTATCGATATATGCCCATAGAAAACTATTTAGCATTTTATTACATTGAGAATTACAAAGTATTTATAGCTCGTATCCTAAATGCAAAACAAGATTGGGCTAAGATTTTCTATAAATGAACTTGTATTTTAAAGTAATAAATATTGATAGAATTAGGACTGCATATGTAGGTGGTGATATCGTGAAGGTTGATATTAAAAAAGTAAATTCATATGATGATGAACATGCTGAAGTAAGTGTTGTTGAAATGACAGATACAATTCAAAGTGCAATCGATACACTTGAGAATAACTGTCGTGTGATTGCTGCACGTTTAAATGATCAGACTGTCATGTGTCAGATTGATAAAATCTACTATATTGAATCTGTAGATAAGAGAACTTACATCTATACGAAGGATAATACTCTTGAGGTTTCATATCGACTATATGAACTTGAAAGTGAATTAACTCGTAATTTCTTCAGAGCCGCAAAGGCAATGATTATTAATATTCGAAAGATTAAATCTGTTAAGTCTGAGATTAATGGCAGAATGACAGCAGAACTATTAAATGGTGAGCAGGTAATCATCGCAAGAAGTTATGTGAAAGAACTAAAAGAAAGGCTGGGAATATAATATGAATAAAGCAAAAATTATCTTTAATCAGACGATAATGATTTCAACAGCCATTCTATTTGGACTTGGGATACAAATGATTATCCAACATTTTATTTCAGGCTCAGAGACACTAGTGTTAGGTTGGTATATTCCTATTTCTATTTGTTTAACTGGCTTTCTATGTTCATTACCTACTTATTTCCTTTTGGATATAGATACATTAGAGAAAAAGGTTATGTGGATGAGAATTGGGATTCACTTTGTATTAGTTGGTGGAATTGTAGTTCTATGCGGTTATCTTTTTGACTGGTATGGTGATTTATTTGATGTACGTAAGATTGTTGTTATGTACAGTATTATCTATGTATTTGTATGGATCATTACTGCATGGATTGCTAAGTCTGATGAGATAAAAATCAATGCGGCAATCAAAGAAATGCAAGATTCAGAATAAGAAATAAATAACGAAAAATAGATGTTTTCAAAGAAAATGTGCAACTCAGTAGCCTGTATATGCAGGTTGGTAGAGTAGCACTTTTTTTATTCATTCATGATGATAAGATGCTTTTAGAAAGAAAAAGATTCAGGAGGAGTTATTACTATGAATGCAATTACAGTAAAAAACTTAACAAAGAAATATGACAAAAAGATTGCAGTGGATCATATCTCATTTGAGGTCAAAGAAGGAGAATTCTTTGCATTTCTAGGAGAGAATGGTGCAGGTAAATCTACAACGATAAATATGCTGTGTACAATCTTTGATAAAACAGAAGGTGATGTGGAAATATTTGATTATAAACTCGGAAAAGATGATGACAAGATACGAGAGAACATCGGTATTGTTTTTCAAAACTCTGTACTAGATGGAAAGTTAACAGTAAAAGAAAATCTTCTAACAAGGGCATCTTATTATGGTATTGGAAAAGATGAAATACTACAGCATTTGAATCCGTTAATGCAAGCATTTGAACTTGATAGTATCTGGAATCAAAAGTATGAGAGATTATCTGGAGGTCAGAGAAGAAGAGTTGATATTATTAGAGCTCTTTTACATAATCCAAAGATACTCTTTCTGGATGAACCAACAACTGGTCTTGATCCTATGTCTAGAAAAGTGGTGTGGGAGTATATTGACTATCTTCGTAAGGAAAAGCACATGACAATATTCCTTACAACACACTACATGGAAGAAGTAAGAGATGCTGATCGAGTAGTAATTCTAGATAAGGGACATATTGTGGCGAATGATACTCCAGCTGGTTTAAAGAATAAGTATACAAATACAAAATTGATTTGGTACACGCAACAGGATTGTGAAAATGAGAAGTTAATCAGCGACTTTGCATATACGTATGAGGTTGACCACTATATCGTGAATCTAGAATCACAAAAGGAATTTAACCTAACAGAATTCTTATATCTAAATCGCCATCAAATTACGGATTATGAAATCGTAAAAGGAAGTATAGATGATGTATTCCTGA
>CALBKL010000141.1 GCA_937895985.1 uncultured Solobacterium sp. | reverse complement strand
ATGATTGATGAGTTCCAGGATACAAGTAAACTACAGGACACAATCATTGAGATGATTGCTAGTCCTAACTGCATCTTCCGTGTAGGTGACACAAAACAATCTATCTATCGTTTCCGTCAGGCAAAGCCTGCACTAATGCGTTCTAAATTAAATGAGTCAGAAAAGATTGTAGATGAAACAATTGATTCATCAATGCAATCGGCAAAGATTATCCTATCGAGAAACTATCGTTCAGATGCACGAATTATTCAGTTTACAAATATACTCTTTCAAAAGATTATGAATGTGAAAGAAAGTACAGAAAAGTATGGTGAAGATGATATCGTAGACTGGTTTCCAAAGAATGATAGTCCAGATGCCCTCGTCGAGTTTGCAAGTTATACTCCGAAGAATAAAACAGAGATTGTCAGTGATGATGAGGACGAGGATGAGGATATCAAGATGATCAAGGCAAATTGGATTGCCAATAAGATTATTGATACCTATAATCAAGAACTTGAACTTGCAAAGAAGAATGATACAAAGTTACCATCCTTCCATGACTTTGCGATACTTTTACGAAGCCATGGGGATAAAGCATATCTGAAAGCAGCCTTCGAAGCAAAGGGAATTCCTTACAGCATTGATACACGTGAAGGATTCTATCGTTCAGAGTTATGTCAAACAGTCATTGCATTATGTACTGCAATGTTGGATGAAGAAGCAGATTCTGCTCTATTTGCATGCATGGTTTCTAATCTCTACAACTATAGTGATGAAGAAATTGCCAAGGCAAAGATACGACTAGGTTCAATCAAAGCAGTTGCCAAAGAGTTTGGTATCTATGATGATTTACAGATGTATAAAGAAATTGCGGATACCTATGGTATTCCAAGAATGTTATCAGAACTTGCGAATCATAATACGTACTTCAATCGTTTAAATATCAGTCAACAGTCAAACTTTGATTATCTATTTGAAATGACAGTATCTGCGAAGTACAATTCTGTAGCGGAATTCTTAAATGCATTAAAGGCAGTAGAAGATGAAGTGTCCAATGAAGCAGTCTCAAAAGGTTCAGCGGATGATATCGTTACTGTCACAACAATTCACCATTCAAAGGGACTCCAGTATAAGTATGTATTCCTATGGAGTAATGCGATTAATCAGTTTAGAGATAGTGCTGAAGCTGTCAATGTCGATGATGATTTATATCTAGGATTAAACTTCTTATGTACAAATCCGTATCGTGCAAAAAGAAAGACCATTCATAAACGGGCGATTGAATACAAAGCAAATCTAGAAGATGCAGAAGAGTTTATTCGTATCTTATATGTCGCAGTTACACGTGCGGTACGTAGGTTATATATCGTAGACGCATTACCAAAACCAAT
>CALBKL010000140.1 GCA_937895985.1 uncultured Solobacterium sp. | reverse complement strand
GAAAGAGGAGTAGATTATGAAGAATAAGAACATCTTAGGACATTTACAGATTATCATGTCCTCATCACTATTTGGCTTAATGCCTTTATTTACAAAGATGGCATATAGCTATGGTGCAACACCGATTACTGTTGCGTTCTGTCGTTGTTTCTATGCAGCAATCATTCTTGCGGTAATGTTACCGTTTATGAAGAAGAATATCTTCTCGATTGAACGTAAACAAATCGTACCAATGTTAAAGATTGCGATTCCATTTGGATTAATTCCAGTTGCGTTATTTATTGCCTATACATATCTAGATTCAGGTATGGCAACGATTTTATTCTATACACATCCTATCTTTGTCATGGTGTTATCCATCCTGATGTATCACACATTTCCTTCTAAGAAACAAATCCTATGTATGATTTTATGTTTAGCAGGTATTGTTCTATTAAACGCAATACAAGGTGAAATAAAAGTGATTGGTATTGCAGTCGCAATTCTAGCAGGCTTTATCTACAGCATTTATGTGATTGCGTGTGGACAGAAGGGAATTGAAGAGATTGACCCAGCGGTATTATCTTTCTGGATTAACTTGTTTGCGGCTATTGCTGTAAGTATCATTGGTATTGCGACTCGACAATTAATGATTGTAACTGAACCAATGGGACAGTTATCTATGTTTGTGCTAGCCTTACTTGTATCTGTTATTGCGGTATTACTATTTCAACATGGTGTGTTAGTAACAGGGGGCTTAAAAGCTTCATTACTTAGTACATTTGAGCCACTTACAAGTTTATTTATTGGCATGATTGTATTCCATGAATTCTTAACGGTACGTCAATGGGTTGGTATTGTACTTGTATTATTATCTGTCATTCTATTAGTGATTCCAGTAGGCACAAAAAAAGAAATGTAGGTTAGCAGGGAAATACACATCTTGTATTTCCTTTTATAATACGCTTGAAAGAAGATAAAATCAGTTGACGTGTAAAACGAAAAGTATTATATTTACCTTAGTTAGTTTAGTGTAACTAACTTCTGAAAACTATGCCGGAAGAACTCATTGTAGAACATTGTGCACCGACATTAGCCGGTGTCAAAACGGGAAACCTGTTTAATTGTGGTTATTCTTGTAAGGAACAATTAATGAAGCAGATTGAAGAGATCAATCATCGCTTTAGAAATTGTGATCTTAAAATGACTATCCTCAGTTATCCAAAGGATCGAGCACTCATTTATCTTTATCGACCAACCTGGTTGAAAACGGATTTATCCAAAGAAGAAGTTGTTTCGATACTAAAGGAAAGAGGGTATCCAATTGATGATATGTCTGCATGTATTGACGTATTAAGTCAACGTATTCAATCATCACATCAACGTGCTTTCCCACATGAAATTGGATGTTTCTTGGGATATCCAGCAGAAGATGTACGAGGTTTTATTGAGGATATTAAACCTTGTAAACTTGTTGGAACTTGGAAAGTATATGGCAATGAGGAGATGGCAAAGCATTTATTCCAAATATATGAGAAATGTACATATGCATATTTGGAACATTTTGAAAAAGGAATGTCTTTAGAGCAGTTAGTTAGATTTGTCTAAATTAAAGGAGGAAAAAATCATGAGTAAAGTAGCAGTTGTGTACACAAGTACAACAGGTAACACAGAAAAGATGGCAGAGGCTGTCGCTGAAGGTGCAAAGAGCAAGGGAGCTGAAGTTGTTGTTTTAACAGCAGATGCATTCAACGCTGGTGAAGTAGCTAATTATGATGCAATCGCATTTGGTAGTCCAGCAATGGGTGTTGAACAGCTTGAAGAGAGCACTTTTGAACCAATGTTCGCAGATGTTGAAGGTAGCCTAGCTGGTAAGAAGGTTGGACTATTTGGCTCCTATGGTTGGGGTGATGGCGAATGGATGCGTACATGGCAGGATCGTGTAGCAGCAGATGGAGCTGTATTAGTACAAGATGGTGTTATGGCAAACTATGAACCTGATGATGGTGCATTAGCACAGTGCAAAGCATTAGGTGAAGCATTAGCTTAATCAAAGATATGAAATAATAAAAACTGTCACTTCTAAGAAGGTGACAGTTTTTTTACTTGATTAGTTTGCTATACCATGATGAGCAGTATAGCTACCTGCTGTTAATGATGAGAAGTGATAACCATTCTGTAGACCCCAGACAATGATGCGTTCAACTGCATCGACTGAGAAACCTTTTGTGTCGTGTTGTAATACAACAGAAGGGCGGTTATTTGCTGAAGCGTTTTGAACTTGGGTAATTACATTTTCATAGACTTCATCTGCTGTGGAAGCTCCACCTGCATCACCACTGGATACATTCCAGTCAAAGTAAGTATAGCCCTTTAAAGCAGCCTGTCTTACTAAGGTTGTCATAATACCTGCAGTATAATTACGGCTAACGGTATTAGAAGAACCACCAGGGAAACGGAATAGATTTGCGTATGTTCCTGTCTGTTGGTAGATGATGTTATTCATTGCGTTGAAGTCATTCCAGAATGCATCCGTACTAGAGTATACATTTGAATAATCATGCGTGTAGGAATGTTCCGCAACAACATGACCTGCTTGTGCTTCCTTTTGAATCATATAGATATAATCGGGTTGTAAAGCAGTTACGAAGAAGGTTGCTGGAATATTGTACTTAGCTAGTACATCTAATAGACGTTGTGTATGTGCACTTGGTCCATCATCAAATGTTAAGTAGATTGTTTTATTGTCTTCTGCTTGAATTTGATTTGCAGGAAGATCTTGTACATGCACGATTCGTTGAACTGTTGTTTCGTTGTTGTGTGCATCCTTGCATGTGTAAGTAAGAGTATAATCACCAGGAGTATTGACATCCACGCTACCACTAACGACTGTGTTTGCAGTAATATCTCCATCAAGGTCATCGATAGCTGTATAAGAATCCGCAAATTCATTTCCGCGTATCCATGTGATATCATTACCACCCACAAGTGTAATAACTGGACCTTTACGATCATCATAAACAATCTTGCGTTCTACTATAGCTTTATTACCGTGAGAGTCAATAACTTTATAAGTTACGACACCATCTTTTTCTTCACGTACAACTTTATCAGTTAAATCACCATCAAAATTATCAACTGCAGTATATCCTTCTTCTTCATATGGATGATTGAAGAGGGTATAACTATCTGGGTTTGATGTTAGTGTAATTTTAGGAGCTGTTGTATCTTGTACAACAACTGTACGTTCTTGGGTGGCTTTTAAGCCATCTTTTTCAGCAGTATACTCAATTTTATAAGAACCTAATTTACTCGTATCAACTGTACCTTTTGTTTCGACATCTATTTTTTCACGAAGGAAGCTAAGAATCGTACCTTGTTTATAGGCTACAGCACCTTGATCTTCATAGTTTGATTTATATTCTACTAGCGTTGTTTGATCGCCATTAACATTAATTACGACTTCCCATTTATTTAACATTAGTACAAGACTTGCACTAAATAAAAATAAGACAGTAACGAAAATCAAAAACTTTGTTAATGGTTTTTGGATTGTCTTTTTATTCATATAAATACCTCACCATCTATTCTAACATCAATAACAATAAAAAGAAAAAAACCACCAGTTTTTATCACTGATGGTTTCTTAAGATTTTATTTATTGAATAGATCTTTAGCCTTGTCGATTAAGTTTTCACCAGCTGCCTTCGCTGCGTTAGCTACTTTCTGTAAATCATCAAGACCGAGCTTACCATCTTCGCCAAGAAGACCCTTTACGATGTCGTTTTTCTTCACTTCAGCAGCGATACGGTCAAAGTCTTCCTTTGTTAACTTTCCATCATCGCCTAAGATTCCCTTTAATACTTCATTGTTTGCTGCGAAAGTCTTTAACTTTTCAGGACTCTTCTTTAATTCTTCAATCGCTTTATTAGCTAATTCTTGTACATTAATATCTGACATTTTAATTTCTCCTTTTAGGTTGAAGATATCATAGAAGATATTTATCTTCTATACAAGCAAAACTATTTCGTCTCACTTGTATCCTTTGTAGATGTGATAGGAAAGTGGATTTCATCCGCATAGATAAAACTTTCGATACGTGAAGTATATTGT
>CALBKL010000139.1 GCA_937895985.1 uncultured Solobacterium sp. | reverse complement strand
GCGTCATCCAAAGTCTTTTTTGCTTTAGCTGCTCTTTCGTCCAAATATACTGCTCCAGTTTTCGTATTAAACTTTTTTTCTTGAGCAGTGGAAGTCGGTACATGTTTCATTGCCATGAAGAAAGACTTATGAAACTTTGTACCACTCTCTTTTTTAATCATAAAACTTTTTTTCTGTCCTTTCATCAAAAATTTTAATTTGTGAATTTTTTTAATTTTTAAACTTTTAATCTTTTTTTGGTAGGGGGTAAAAGTTCGCCCTTAGTCGTTAGTCCCCCCTATATTCACGGGAAGTTAAAACCCGTGATATTGGGGTGGTGACGACTACGCAGGTAGGGAGTATACGACCGAATAATATATAAGCGTATTATCCCCCCCCTAGGTAATACGATAAATTCTCGTATTACCCACTCCCTAGGGGGTAATTAGGGGGTAATACACATTACCTACTAGGGGATATTACAGGGGGGTAATTACTGTAGTACCCCCTATCTAATATCACCAGACTTCATCATCTTCATCGTTGGTAATATCCGATTTAACGACTTCGGAAGCTAGGCTTTCACCCTCGATACCGCTACCATGTGAAACGATTTCAAAACCATTTTTCTTCAATAATTTCTTAAATGCATTCTTGTTTTCTGCATAAGTGCCACCATATAACTTTGCCATTTCACTTGTTTTTACGTATTCAACTTCGCCATTTTCTACCTTTTCTGCTAGTGTTTGGTATGCACTTTCTAACTTAACGATGGTTGAATTTTGGCGTTTTGCATTAAAACTTGAAATGTTTTTCTGGTTGAATACGGCTGCACTTTCTGGTTCATATTCACTCAAAATACCTTCATCATCCACATAATGGATTGGATATCTGTTCCAAATATCGGTAGGCTCTAATGGTTTAAATTCTCTTAATGTGTACTCAATGCGAAGTGGTATTCCCTTGGCTTCTACTAGGCTTTCTGGTACATCCAACTCTGTTACTGTAAGGATAGCGTCTGGATCACGTGCAAATACACCAGAACCACTCGCTCTATCGATGGACTTCTTTCCACCTTGGAAACCCTTTGAGAAGTGATGGCAATAAATAACACTGCAATTTAATGCATTGGCAATAGCGTCAAACTGATTGCAGAACGCAGCCATATCGCCAGCCTTGTTCTCGTCACCATTCATGACCTTGTAAATTGGGTCGATGATGACTGCTATATAGCCTTGTTTCTCACATCGCCTAATGAGTTTCGGTGCAAGTCTTTCCATCGTTGTAGCGTGTCCACGTAAATTCCATATATCAATGTTGTTTGCGTGGTTTCCTACGTTCATTCCAAACGCCTTATATACTTCACTGATACGATTGATACATGACGCTCTATCAACTTCTAAATTGACGTATAGAACTTTGCCTTGTTTGCAACGTTTACCCATCCAATTCATACCTTCTGCGATGGCGTATGCCAACTCAATGAGCATGAATGACTTACTGGTTTTACTAGCACCACTGATAAGCATTTTATGTCCGGTTCTTAATACACCTTCTATTAGTTCATCTGCTAATTGTGGTGGGTTTTGTAATAGCGTTTCAAGGTTCTCAAACTCTGGTAGATTGTCTGATATATCTTCAATATATTCTTCCCATTCTTCCCATGAGCCTTTACCGATGTTTGTATCGATAATGAATTGATAATTGCCATTTCTCTCAAAGCCCGGGAAACGTGATAATCTACTAGGGTTTTTGTTTGCTTTATCTAAGTCAAAGCCATTCTTTTTACAAATCCCATATAAATAATCAACACGCTTCTTATATTGGATTTCGTTTAATGCGTCTACCCTTACGATTGCATGGATTGATTTGTTACCACTGTACATCATTACTGCAATCGGTAATTCTAACTTACGTAGTAATGCACTTTGTACACCGATATCCATGTTGTCACTTTCAATCAATGCATAACGATATTCTGATACGTTTTTGTCCTTTACACCTGTACCATCCAGTGGATTGAATCTGATCCATGCACCCGCTTTAGGGTTGTAATCACCGAACGTAGCACCAATGTCTTTTGTCTTATGTAATTCTTCTAAAAGCTGCCCACATGTTCTACTGTAATTGCCACTATCGTATGGAATCATCTTTCCATTTTCTAACTCACGTGATTTTACACAATATCCCACGTGGTCGTCATTGTTGAATAACGTTGTTAAATACGTTTCGATTTCTTTGATTGGCTGCCATGTGGACTTGTTAGGAAACTTGATGTCATCACGTTCTAGCCATGATCTATCTACCACATAATCAACATCGTAAATTTCATCGTTCCAATTTAATGCGTGACCGCCATAATCACAACTGTTTTTGTAGCCATTGTCTATAGCCATTTTGAATAGTGTTTTTTCTGTTATTCCAGAATCTTGGAAACTTACCCACTTATTCCATGTTTCACCTTGTACGTATCTGGCACTATCACGCTTGGACCAACTATCCCATATATCACATGTTGCTCCAGCGTCTTTTAGTGCCATACCAACTTGTAACCATTCAGAATAATCTAAACGTGCTGGATCAATGTATTGCAAGGCTTCTTTGATTTCTTCAATATCTGCCATTATTCTTCACCATTAAAGATTTTTGTAGGGCAACCATCTAAACGATTTAATATCGATAACGCAAGCACTACCTTCTCCATCCTTACAAGTCGATTTTGTAAACTTCCGATTGCAAGCATTTCGATGAATGCTAATACAAATAAACTAACTATTGCGATAATCATTGTTTAACTCCTTTCTTAATGTATCTTCATTGATTTTTAAATCTATGATTTGTTGCGTGATTGTGTTCAGTAGATTTATTTTTCCTGTACACTCATACACAACTCTGGTTTCAAACGAATGCTTTTTAACTGTGTCAGCAAGCATTCTTTCTTTTTTTAAGATTTTCAAAATATCTTCCAACTTTACGTATGATTCTGGAAAGAACTCTGTTTCTTTTCCGATTGAATCTTCATACACTACAATCATTTCTTTTGACTTCTTTCCTGCAGCTCTTTGTATTTCTGTAAATACCAGATTGCTTTGTCGATGTCTTGAATGCCATCTTTATCATTTGTTCTCCAAGTGTATTTGAATGCACATAGCAAGCAGAAATTCATTGTGGCTTCGATTCCATAAATGCTTTCCATTACTGCAATGCATTCATACTGCCCTTGATTGTAATGGTTAGGATGGTTTACTTGTTCTTTTGGTGGCACGCATAATTGAATATCAGACATACCACTGCGAACATCGCCCATACGATTACTACTGTTATTACTTTCCATACCATTATTACTATCCCTTTCATTTTGCATAATTATCTACGTACTCACCAAGGGCACTTGCAAGTTGAGATTTATCGTGTTCAATGCGAGCACGCACTTTTGCAAGAATATCCTTCTTTTCATCATCTTCGAGTGTAATGTAAGTTATTTTCCCGTTGAGTTTTAACTTACTGGTGTCATTTTCCAATCTATCTAAATCTTCAATGGTAATATTCAACACTTCGATTTGATGGAGTATTTTTTTAATATCTTCGATATTTGTATTGTTTAATTGGTTCATTGTTACTCTCCTACAATTTTTCTGCTTTTTTCTCAAATGCAAAATTAAGCTGCTTTTTAATGTTCTTTAAGACTTCAAGTTTAGAAGTGTAAATTTCTCTTTGAAGTTCTTTCTTCTTTGTTTCCAAAACAGTTATTTCTGTATCAATTAAAGTTCTAAGTTCTTCGATAGAGAAAATAGGTTTATCTAAGGCTTCAAATATTGTCATTCTTCACTCCAATCTAGCGCCTGCCCACAGTTGTTACAAAATAATCCATCTTTTTCTACACACGAACTATGCGACACTGCTTTATCGCATATAGGGCAGTGCCCTGTATGTAGCAGAATGTGTGTTTTAAGGAGCGACATGATTGCTCTTTTCTTATTAACTGGTTTCGGTGTAGCACGTTCCACAAGTTCTTCTAACACTTCAAGATTTTTATCTTCGCAATGTCCTAATGTTTTAGGCTTTACTCGATTATGCATGGTGAAGTAAATGCTTGATAACGCTTCTGTATAT
>CALBKL010000138.1 GCA_937895985.1 uncultured Solobacterium sp. | reverse complement strand
TTTAAAAAAGTCATTGATAAAGAAGATGCGCTAGCCACAATCGCAAAACGCTTGGAGGATCTACAACATGATCACAATTAAAACGCCTGCCACATCCGCAAATCTTGGCTCTGGCTTTGATTGCCTTGGCATTGCGCTAAAACTATATAACATTTTCCAAGTTGAAAGATATGATCATAACTTCCTAGAAAATATAGATGAAGAATACAACAATGATAACAATCTTTTCCTAAGGGCCTATCGCCTTGGCTGTGAGACGATTGGAAAATACAGCCCGATTCATGTTATCTTTGATTGCCATATTCCTATTAGTCGAGGACTTGGTAGTAGCGCATCGTTTATCATTGGTGGACTTGTCGCTGCTAGTGTTTTACACAACAACATTCTCAGTGAAGCAGAAATCTATCGTTTAGCCTGCAGTATTGAAGGCCATCCCGATAATATTGCACCATGCCTATATGGTGGACTTTGTGCAGGCATGAAAATCGATCAGAAACACTTCTTATCCCATAAACTTCCAATCCATAAAGATTGGAAATATACCGCTCTTGTGCCAAATGTCGAGGTAAGCACAGAAGAAGCACGTGCCGCATTACCAGATCATTACCCACGCGCGAAAGTCGCTACAGCTATTAGTAATGCGATACTCACATCACAAGCACTTCAGGAAGGAAATCTCCATCTACTTTCAGCCTCAACGCACGATATCATTCATGAACCTTATCGCAAAAAATTAATTCCAAATTTTGCGACAATCCAACAAATTGTAAAGGAAGATACTGACGGAATCTTACTCATCAGCGGCTCAGGTTCAACCTGCTTAAGTATTGCAAAGAAAGAATTAAGTACAGCCGCACGTTTAAAGGTTGCCTCACTTCCACATCATTGGCAGTGTCTACAGTTGGATGTTGCCTATCATGGTACAGAAATAGAAAGGTAAGCACATGCAAAACTCCGATTACCTAATCGTTCATAAAAAAATTTTGCCAGAATACTTTAATCAAGTCATTCAAGCAAGATCTCTGCTTGAAAATCATGAAGTTGAAACGGTTACAGAAGCCGTAAAAAAAGTAGGCATCTCTAGAAATACCTACTATCGTTATAAAGACTATCTATTTGAGATTTCAGATAACGCCACTTCACGTACGATGACAATCTCTATCATCCTAAAAGATGAAAGTGGCGCATTAACAGCAGTACTACAAACACTGAGTAAAGCACAAGCAAGTGTTTTAACGATTTCTCAAGCAATTCCAGTTGGAGGATACGCAACGGTACTGATCAGTCTAGATATCTCCAAGATGGAAAATACGCCAGATAATTTATTAAAACAATTACTAAAACATTCTTGTGTACGTAAAGCACAGCTAGACGCAATCGCATAATAAAAGAGCCAAGCGGCTCTTTTTGATTTGTTTACTTTTGAACGCTTCCTTGCTTCGCAACTGCAGCCATCTTAGCTTCAATCGCAGCCTGGTCACCTAAATATTCCTTAGAGATGAACTTTCCATTGTCGTCGAATGTGTAAACGAGTGGAACACCTGTAGGGATATTTACACCGATAATTTCTTCATCTGTTAAGTTTTCAAAATACTTAACAAGAGCACGTAAGCTGTTACCGTGAGCAGCGATGATTACACGCTTACCAGCCTTCATCTGTGGTAAGATTTCCTGTTCATAGTAAGGAACTGCACGAGCAATTGTATCCTTTAAGGATTCAGCTAATGGAAGTTCATCCTTATTTTCATTACGGTAAGCTTCCTGTAATGCTGGATTTCTATCATCTGTTGGATCTAAAGCAGGTGGCTGAACATCAAATGATCTTCTCCAGATCTTAACCTTCTCTTCACCATACTTCTCAGCTGTTTCAGCCTTATTTAAGCCCTGTAAAGCACCATAGTGTCTCTCATTGAGCTTCCAAGTCTTCGTAACTGGTAACCATTCACGGTCCATTTCAGATAATACAAAGTTTAATGTGTGGATTGCACGCTTTAAATATGATGTATAGCAAAGATCAAAGTCAAATCCTGCTTCCTTTAAAGCACGTCCGCCAGCCTTAGCTTCTTCTACACCCTTCTCAGAAAGTTCAACGTCTGTCCAACCTGTGAAAAGGTTGAGCTTATTCCATTCACTTTCACCATGTCTAATTAAAACAAGTTTCATTTTAAGCCTCCTTCGCTTTTTAACAAATCAATCGTATCACATGACTTTATGATGTCAAACGAAAATATTCACATCTACTTACGCTTTTTGTGATAGTTTTTAAAGAATTTATTATTTCCAGGAAATGTTAGGAAACAATATGCATTGTAACCCCTGTTAGAGTACCAAATGCATGAGAAATTTCTGTTGGGGTTGCTGTACAACTACCCTGCATCATTTCACGATTTCCACCACCTTTAGCGTGTATCTGCATATTGAATTCAGCACGAATCGATTGTAAGTCAATAGTCTTACTCATGATGACATACGCATAGCCTACTTCATTTTTCGCAATTACCATAACTGTGGAAATACCCTTTTTGATACAGTGATTACAGAATACACGCATTGCTTCATAGTCTGCTAGTAAGGCAGTATATAGAATCGCATCATACATAGGAATTTGTTTTGCATCCTTTAACATTATCTCGGTAGATAATTGACGATAGGATTTTTGTAAATCTAAATATCGTTGTCCAAGATCACGAACCGCACTTGATAGTTCTAATGGCTTTGCGGATAGCAGCTTTGAAATCTTACTATTTTCTTGTTGAATGTGATTGAGATAGACAAATGCTTTTCTTCCACTCAACAAGAATACTCTTGTTTTATTTCCTGTCTTTTCAAAATTGACAACCTTACAGATTCCGATTTCTCCAGTATGACTAACATGCATACCACAACATGCGCACATGTCATAACCCTCAATTGATACAATACGTGTTATCCCTGCAATCTCAATCTTAGAGCGATACTCATACATTCCTGTTTCACTTGGTGTACAGAAGATTTCTTGTACTGATAAATTATCCCAGATTGCCTGGTTTACAAGTCTTTCAACTTCTTGAATCATTCCTTGTGTTAAATCACCTTGGAAATCTGCGCAGATATATTCACCCATATGAAAACCAACATTGGAATATCCATAAAGCTTCTTTACGAGACCTGAAAAAATATGTTCTCCCGTATGAT
>CALBKL010000137.1 GCA_937895985.1 uncultured Solobacterium sp. | reverse complement strand
ATATAGTGTTATGAATTTATTGTCTAAACTTACATTTTTACCACCATGTAGTCTGGTAAATCATCATTATCAATTTAAGTGGTCTGCCTCAGGTTTTCAGTTTGCGTTCTCTGGTAAAACGGTTGAACTTCAAATCACTAGTCATCATACATTGTACGGCCCTGTTATATTAGCAGTATTTGTGGACGATGAGGTTTATCATAAGATTGACTTAATAGAAGGTAGCCATGCATATACAATTTCATTTTCAAAGAAAGAAATCATGCATGTGAAAATCATCCAAATCACTGAATTACAGTATGGATTCTTTCAATTAGAAGATATACGAGTGGATGGGGAAATCTCTAAGTGGGATAAACCTCATGAATCAATTCTCTGGATCGGTGATTCTTTATCTGCAGGATACGGTTTAGAATCAGATACTACACCACTGGTATTCAATACACACTTTGAAGATTGTACGCATGCATATCCTTATCTGGTTTCACATGCATTAAATACAACTCCAATTATTATCGCATATAGCGGTAATGGTATTCTTTCTCGTTGGATTCCCGAAACAGAAGAAAAGGTTAATGGTGAAGATATTCTACCAAGTATTTTCCCTTATGATTTGGAAGAAAACCCTTCTTGGGTCATCATCAACCTTGGAACCAACGACGCCTCCTACACAAGAGGCATACCTGAACGTGAACAACGTTTCCAAAAGTTATATATCGACTTTATCCAAACGTTAAAAACAAAGTTTCCTAACGCAAAGTTCCTATTGTGTTATGGTCTTATGGAAGAAACATTACTTTCTTCCGTTCAAAAAGTTGCTGAAGAAACTTCTAGCTTGTTTTTAAGATTTGAAACTGCAACTGAAAAAGATGGCTTCTGTTTTGCAAGCCATCCAAATAAAGCATCTCAGTTAAACGCAGCAAATACTCTCATCCATTTCATTCGTACACATAACGAGGAAACCCTATGATTCGAAACATCCGATTAAATACAAAAACAAAACAAATCATTCAAAGTGTTTATCCTACAATGTCCTCTTTACAGCAGAG
>CALBKL010000136.1 GCA_937895985.1 uncultured Solobacterium sp. | reverse complement strand
GAGATAATCTTTCAAATTTCCTCGTAAACCATAACTATTTTGACGATGCTCATTGACAGAGTAATATCCAAGTAACCATGCATAACTTAAATTTTGTGGATAGTCTGCAGTTGCTCTTGTTTCTACCGCCGCATTTGCAAGGATGGTATTTCCATCACGGTCAATGATAGTTCCTTCAATCGCATAGGATTTTATCGCATCATAAATAATCTGATATTTTGTTTTATTTGCGTTTGCATTAGTATGTGGATTGATTAAATACTTATAGGCAAAAAATGAGGTAAACATCAAACTGACAATGATACACCCAACTTCTACAAACCGTATTCTAGTCATCGAGATTGATTCTGGAGAACGCTTGTTCGTCATCGTTATCGTCACCTCCTTGTTTGAAATCATCATCTTCAAATTCTTCTTCACACTGTGACATCTGTAGTAATATCCCCGCAAAGAAGAAGACGATTGCTTGGTAGGTTCCACCACGTGATAAAAATGGAATTGGTAAACCTGCAAGTGGAATGATATTACAAGAGCCTAGTATCACAAGCATCGCTTGCATAAATAATAGGACTGTTGCGCCATATGCTACAACCGCATCCTGCTTATCTGTTTCAATTAAGCGTCTACTTAATTCACTACCACGAATAGCTACTTGTAGTAATAGGAATACAGCGACAAAGCCTAATGGCATACCAAATGAATTAACTAATGTCACAAAAGCCATATCACTTTCAGGAACTGGAATAGCAGTAAAATTAACAGTATTTCCAAATAATCCTGACATCCACAAAGCTCGTTTTCCTTGGAATAATTGGAAACCTGCACCATAAGGGTCAGAGTTAATATTTGCAGTAATAGAGAAGCGTAAATATACTTTACGGACAATTGGCCAAAGAATTCTCGTTAAGCCATTTAATGTACCTGCAGCAGCGCTAGGCGCAAGAATCTTATACAGTAAGAATAGAATTACAATCACAGAAATTGTCGCAATCGCAATTGTTAGAAGATAGATTCTTTTTTTTCTGCCTTTCTCCATAAAGATATACAACATAGAAAGATGTAAGAAATAGAGAATATAGAATGAACCTAGTTCATGAATCAGAACTGATCCAATAAAATTAACGATAAAAAATATGCTAGAAAGAATTAAAATTGAACGATTAGAATAGGTCTTTCGGGCAGAAAACAAAGAACTATAGAATAGGATTGCGGTAATCTTAGCAAAATCGGTTAACTGTAATGATACAGGGCCGATCTTAATCCAAGCGGTTGTGCCATAACCATTAGTATCTTTTCCAAAGAAAAGAAGGGCAATGTATAGACAGGCAGCCACAAACAATAAGAAGTAGGTTGTATAGTTAAAGTTTAATGCTTTTCGTATTATGCGATACATAAGGATTAATACGATTGCGATTGCTAGTCCTGCAAAGTATTTGACCATACTGAACTGTGAAATGACTTGATATTGTGCATCGATAATCACTTGTAATGCAATGCCAATCGCTGCCAGTCCAGTAAATGCCGCAAACATACGCATATCTGCAGATTTGTTATAGAAATACGTGCCAGAGAAGGCAATGACTAACAATAACGGTACCAAAGTTGTTAAATATTGAATGCCAGCGTTCATTGATTTCCAGAAGACAAATCCACCTAATAGAAATGTAAACAGGATGGCAGTGATCATCCATATCGCATCCTTACCAGAACGTGTATCGATTTCTTCCGTTTCTGGAGAAAGTTTCTTTTTAAAAAACATAGTATGCTCCTTAATATGAATAAGAATAACTTTTTTAAAGAAAAGTCGCAAGTAAACGAAAAATAAGAGTTGTAGTATCGAATTTTCATAATGAAAAGGCTATACTGATATTAAGTGATTTCAAAAATAAACATCATTATTAGGAGGACACATTATCATGGAAAAGACACTATTTGGAAAGAAATTAAGTGGGGAAGATATCTATCTCTATACCGTGGAAAATGAGAAATTTAAGGTACAGGTAACGGATTATGGTGCTACACTTGTTGCCTTGATTGATAAAGAAAGTGGTAAGGATATTGTGCAAGGATATCCAACAGCCGAACAATATCAGGAGGAGGACACATTCTTAGGTGCTTCCGTAGGTAGAACTGCTAACCGTATTGGAAAGGGTAAGTTCTCCTTAAATGGAAAAGAGTATAGTTTATTTATCAATAATAATGGAAACTGTAACCATGGTGGTAAAGAGGGTTTTGATAAGAAGATGTATGCAGTGAGTTCATCAGAAGACTCTATTACATTCTCTCGCGTATCTTTAGATGGTGAAGAGGGTTATCCTGGTAATTTAGACTATGCAATTACCTATCGTTTATCTGAGAAGGGATTGCATATTGAAACAACAGCTACAGCCGATCAAGATACCTTATTTGCATATACCAACCATGCATACTTCAATCTTGATGAAAGTGACTCTATCCTAGATCATACGCTTATGATTCCAACAGATCACTATGCATTATTGGATGAAACATGCTTAACAAAACCAGAATTTCACGCAGTAGAGAATACTGCTTTTGACTTCCGTCAGGCAAAGAAGATTGGTCAAGATATTAACCAAGATGATATACAACTTGTATATGGCAAAGGCTATGACCACCACTTTCCAATTCCAGGAGAAGGGCTACGTACAATGGCAATTCTTTCGGATGGAAAGTTAGAGTTAGAGATGGTATCTGATTATCCAGGTTTTCATTTATACACAGCTAATTGGCTAAATGGCGCAATTGGTAAGAATGGACATCACTATGGAGAAAGAAGTTCTGTATGTTTAGAAGCAGAATATCTACCAAATGGAATCAACTATCCTCATATTGAACCAAAGCCTATTATTCGTGTTGGTGAAACGCAAAAACATCGCATCGACTTTTTGGTTCGACATGTGAAATAAAGAGAAAATGACTTATAATAAGTATGTAGTTTAGGAGGCACAACATGGCAACAGTCAATGAATTAGATAAAAAGCGGATGTTAATGAAGAGAGATACAGATGAGCTAGTACGTGTACATGAAAAGAATGCAGAATCTTCATGGCGTGCGACATATCATGTACAACCAGTGACTGGTTTAATGAATGATCCAAATGGATTTACTTACTGTAACAAGAAGTGGCATCTATTCTATCAATGGTTCCCATTTGGTCCAGTGCATGGCTTAAAGCACTGGTATCATGTCACAAGTCCAGATTTAATTCATTGGGAAAATCGCGGTGTAGCACTCTTACCAACAGGAAAATATGAAAATAGCGGCTGTTATAGCGGTACTGCAATCAGTGAAGGAGATACAATCTACTTTACCTATACAGGAAATTACCGTGATGAAAACCGTGTACGTAGACCTCACCAGCTTCTAGCAACTCTAGAAGGTGATGAACAATACACAAAGGCAATGCGCCCTTTGATTACTCCAAATGAGAACTATACGGAACATCAACGTGATCCAAAGATTGTACGTATTGATGATATGTACTATATCTTCTTAGGTGCACAAAATAAACAGGAACAGGGTGTTATTCTAGTTTATTGTTCTGATTCCATTTTGACAGATTGGAAATTCCTTGGAGAACTAAAAGTAAAAGGCTATGAGAATGGCTTTGGCTACATGGTGGAATGCCCTGATGTACAAAAGATAGGATTACATGATGTACTCATCTTTAGCCCACAGGGAATTGAACCAAGTGGAGATGAATTTCACAATAAGTTCAATAGCGTCTATTTGATTGGTGATTTAGATTTAGAAACACTGACATTTACACCAGATGGACCTATGCAAGAACTTGACCGTGGTTTTGATTTCTATGCACCACAATGCGCTTCACAGAGTGTTTATTCTGATTGTTCAATCATGTCCGCATGGTTTGGTGTTCCAGATTATACATATCCACCAACAGATGAAGAAGGTTGGTCAGGACTACAAACCTTTGCACGTGAGTTAACGATACGCAAAGGCAAGTTATACCAAACACCAGTTCGAGGATTTGAATCAATCAAGAAAGATGAACTTTTCTGTGCAAAGAATGGTGAAATCATCAGTGATAAACTACATGGACAAATGCCAAGTAGTGCGATTATTCGCATTGAAAATCCTGATGCGGAATCCCTTGATTTAAATCTATTCTCACGTAATTACGTTATCGCAAGAGGCTTTGCGATTTCCTATGATAAGTACGCAAAACGTTTACGTATTGATCGCTCCGATTTAACAAACCAACTCAATGTAGAATATGGTACAGACCGTCAAATCATTTTAGAGAATGGTTTAACTTCAATGGATATCTTCGTAGATCAAAGTACAGTAGAAATCTTTGTCAATGAAGGTGAATATGTATTGTCTGCACGCATCTTCCCAACCAAGGAAGAACACATGATTCGTATGGGTGGCAAAAACCTCAATCTATCAATCTGGAGTACAGAGCCATCTGTTGATGATGCACCAGTATTCTTCGCAGAGAATCAATAAAGCAGGGAAACCTGCTTTTTTCAATGATTGGTTGAAAAATATCAATGATTCATCAATGAACAGTTGTACTATTAATCTATAAGATGTTTCTAGGAGGTGTAGTATGACACTAGGAAAAATAATGAAACAATTGCGGAAAGAAACATTCTTATCCCAAGAACAACTTGCCGCAAAACTTAACATCACTGCACAAGCAGTCTCAAAATGGGAGAATGAAGAATCTTATCCAGATATTTTATTCTTGCCAAAAATCGCTGCGATATTTGGTGTCAAGATTGATGAACTATTTGACTATCAAGCAGAAAGTGCATATCAACAGATTGAAAGGATGCTAGAGAAAGAGCGTTACTTTACAAACACAGAATTTACGAAATCAGAAAATTTCTTATTTGAACAACTATCCACAAATCCAAATGATTTACATGCATTAACAGTACTTGGTGATTTATATCATACATACGCAATTAAATTAGACGAGAAAGCAGCTAGCTATACCAAACAAGCACTTGCATTAAATCCAGACGATAAGTCTTTACATAATACATTTCATAATGCAATGCATGGTGGAAGACTAGATTGGAATGTCGCAAATCACAGTGAATTAATTGCATATTACCAAAACTTTATTCAAGAACATCCAACAATCACCAGAGCCTACTTATATCTTCTGGATAATTTGATTGATGATGGAAGACTTGATGAAGCTAAAAAAGTACTGGAAAGAAGAAGTGCGGTGATACAAGATTGTTTCAATGATTTTTATCGCTTGTTGATTCACGAGTCATCACATGTCTTTCAATCAACGCGTAAAGAATATGATATCTATTTAGAAAAGAATCAAGAGTGGCAAGCTTACTTCTTGGTTGCGGGTAGATATGCAAGTCGTGGTGAATATGAAAAGGCAATAGCACTATTTGAGAAGTCATTTGAGTTACAGCCTAAGCCACGTTATATCGATCATCTTGAATCTATTGCACAACTGTATTTACGTATGTACAAAAAGAATGAAGCAAAACATGCATACAAACGTGAATTACAGTTATTAAAAGAAGAATGGCAACAGGATGACTCTGCGGATGTACAAAGGGTAAAAGCTTTACTAGCAAAGTGTAATGAATAGATATAAAAG
>CALBKL010000135.1 GCA_937895985.1 uncultured Solobacterium sp. | reverse complement strand
TGTTTAAGAGGTTTATTTTAATGCGTGTAATCAATATCGGAGTTCATACAGTACAAAAATATCAAAATCCAATGTGTGCTTGCATTGGATATTTTGATGGTATGCACTTAGGTCATCAAGCTTTGGTAAAAGCAACAGTAGCTCTTGCACAAAAACATAGCTGTGAATCTGCACTAATCACATTTGAACCAGACCCATGGGTAACTATCAAAGGGCTAAAAGATGTAAAGCACATCACCACCATGCGACAAAGAATTAATCGTGCAGTTGAGCTTGGAATTCAAAATATTATCATTTTAGATTTTGATAAAGAGATGAGTGAACTTTCACCAACTGATTTTATTCATAAGACTCTTGCAAAGTTAAATTTGAAGGGTATCGTTTGTGGTTTTGATTTTCACTATGGATTACATGGAGCAGGTGATTGTAATACACTAAAAGAAGAGACAGAATATGATGTCGTTGTTGTAGATGCGGTTGAAGATGAAGAGGGAAAGATTTCTAGTACACGTATCTGTGATGCGATAGTGCAAGGTAATATGCCAGCGATAAAAAAGATGCTAGGACAGTATTATAGCCTTGAAGGTATTGTGCGTCGTGGCCATCAACAAGGCAGATTAATGGGTTTTCCAACGGCGAATATCGACTACTCGGATGAATACTTGTTACCAAAAGAGGGTGTGTATGCAAGCATGGTGGAAATTGATCATCATGTGTATGGCGCAATGACGAACCTTGGGCATAATCCAACATTCAATACTTCTGAGAAGTTATCTTTAGAAACATATATTATTGGATATAATGGAACTCTGTATGGAAGAATTCTAAAGGTACAGTTGTTAGAATACTTACGTCCTGAGATTCGTTTTAAGAGTCGTGAAAATTTAATTTTGCAACTTGAACAAGATGTTAGAGACATTAAGAAAATATTATTAAAGTATGAATGAATTATTTTTAGAACGAATGAAAGAAATGCTAAAGAATGAATATCCGGCATATCTAAAAAAATTAAATGATCCAGCACGAAAAG
>CALBKL010000134.1 GCA_937895985.1 uncultured Solobacterium sp. | reverse complement strand
GGTTTATTGCGCGCTAAAGAATGGTTCGTAGAAAATAAATTGCCATTCCGTTTTAAAGGTGTTAGCAAAGCTGTTAAAGAGCGTATGGAAGACCTTTGTCCTGGTCGCTATGAGTTCACCCCTGACCGCGATAACTACGAATACATTTACAAGTCTGAAGATCTTATCAATTTGTCCGGTAAGAAATTCCGTCAAAAGAAAAACCATTTGAACCAATTCCGCATGCAATATTCCAATTATGAGTACTTGCCAATTACGGAAGATATCATTCCATTATGTCGCGAAACAGCAGCATCTTGGGTTGAGACTCACCACGAAGAAGGTATCGAAGACGAATTAGTAGCAATCAATTTGTTGTTCGATAACTGGGACGCACTAGGCCTTAAAGGCGGCGCTATTAAATTGTTTGGCCGTGTGGAAGCTTTCAGTATTGGTGAAATCTTAAATGATAGAATTGCTTTGATTAACTCTTTGTAACTTTTAGTTGCCATGAGTTCAAGTATTGCTTTCATTGATAAGTAGTTCATGTTCTCTCCTTTTAATAGTTGTGGTGAGTGGGAAGAGTTTTCTTCCCACTCAATCACTGCCTACTCTTCATTAAGTGTTTCACTTACATCATCACATGTAAGTTGCTCATCATTTGATAACTCTGTTTTTTGATATGCTTCATATAACGTTCTAAATGCTGGGTCTTTATCTGCAATCTTTCTGAATGTATCAATCTCCTTAAATTCATCAAGTCGCTCTTTCATAAGCAAGTGTAATTGCTTACGCTTGATACGTGCTTTCTGCTTATCTGTATATGGCTTGGTGTTTACAACTGTAATAACATCTTCAACTTCACCACACTCTGTCAATGCTTTAAGTTCGGAGATTGGTTCAACAACTATTCCAATCGCAAACTCATCAGCATACACTGGAATGACAACGACATCGCCTTTTTTTAATTCTTGATTCACGGAATGAATTGCAAAGTCATCATCATAGTTGATACTAAATTTGTAGTAATGTTTCATGTCTTAATTCCTCATCTACCTTTCGGTAATCTCTCTAGTGCTTTCCTTAGCACGACTACGCAAGAGCATAGACAAGTGAAACATTGAAGAGCCAAGCCAATGAAATGTGATTGACTTGCATAGCCCTTGCATTTTTTGAGCTTGCGAAGTCCTTGATAGTTTACTGTCATAGGATGAAAAAAATGACAAGGGTCAATCCATGAAATAAGGCTCGTAAATGTGTAACGGCAAGAGATAGAAAACAAAGGACAGCAAAGCTGCTTGATAGAGTTTCGCAAGAAACTCGTATCCTTGTTTTATATATCGTCTATGCGATAAGGTCGGAGTGCTAAGGAACTTTGAAAGATAAATCAGAATTAATCCAGCAGTCTGTTTGCTAAAACAGATTGCTTTTAAAAAAGGAAGCCTGAGCAGATTGCATTCTGCGAAGGCATCCATGTAGTTAAAGCATTTTAAAAGCAGCACACAAGACCTGAATGGTTGAGTGTGCTGCATTAAAATTGTCATCCTAAATTTAATTTATCAATTAGTGCATCCTTCAATAATTTTGAAAAGTTGATATTTTGTTTAACAGCTGCATCATTTAACCAGCTAGGAATTGTTAATGTCTTTTTTACAGCTTTATCAAAATATTGTTTTGCATATTGTTCAGCATCTACACTAACAAGGTTTACAAACGATCCATCTTCAACACTACTATCAAGCTCTTTTGCAACTTTCTCTAAAGATACATCTGCCAACTTAGAAGGTGGATTAATAATCTGATCTGGCAATGGTTTATACAAATAACTCGCTAAACATTCTGTTGCATTATTTAATGCATCGCTCAGAGTTTCCCCTTCTGTTGCTAAATAATTTAAATCAGGAAAGATTACGGAATATCCTCCATCTTCCATAAAGAAGCAAGCTGGATATACACTTAACATCAAAATCACCTCCATATATTTGCAATGAAAGCAAGAGGACTATTTGGATGGTAGTCCTGCTTGCTTCAAAATAGAACGCTCGGTCCGAATCTTTAAATCACCAGTATGGAAAGGAATAGTAACAATCCCACTCTTCATAGGATGTGTATATATTCTATGGCTTCCATTCTGTCTATTAAATTTCCAACCATCAGCAAGGATTAAGCGTTCTAGCTCTTTGGCAGTTTTAGGCATTTCCTAAATCCTCCTTGATCGCTCCTTGCAAATATATTATATCATAGTACGTGTAATTTTGATACGTATTTTTTCAATACGTATTATTATTTTTTCTCTTTGTAATCTTCGAATCTCCATTCTGTGATTCTTCGTGCCACTACAACATATGGATTGTCTGTTTTATTACTGCATACAATTACAAGGAATTTATTTCTGCTCGTTGATTTTAGATCAGATTGTATTGTTGATGCATTCTTATATGTGCTATACCAATCTTCAAAATCTTTCTCATTCTCAAAATTTCTCTTATCGATATCAAAATCAGGTGCATCTTTCAAATTGAATGCTCCATCAATTTCAAAAGCTTCAGCATATCTCAAATGATAGACAATCATATAACGATGCTGCTCATATTCACTCTGTGATATTAAGAAATAATCTCTTAAAAAATCATATTGTGTCATATCACCGTTAGAGTAGTTATAGATTGTATATACATGATCGTTTTCTTCATCCGCATCTTTCAAGATATAGCCTTGTCCTGCGTTGGATGTTGCATCTGTGCCATCTCTATCCTTGTAATACTCTCTATTATCAGATTTCATGATACGCATACCAATTTGTGTAGGCGGAAAATTAATCCAGCCAGTTAGCTCTTTATTGTATGTATTGTAAAGAAGATTGTATGTGTTTTGCACATATTCAAAGTTATTTACAAGAATCGCTGTTCTTTCTATCTCTTTTAGTTCTGGGTCTTCGATTTCTTTACTTTCTCCCCATTCATTCAAGTTATCATCTTGATTTTGATTCTCTTTTTCCTCTGGGGGCGTTTCGCCCCCAGCACTATTTTGTGTAGTTTCATGATTTTGAGAATGGTCTTTAATTAAAAAGTGATATGTTCCCATTCCAATTAAAGCTATAACTACACCAGCAATTATCATCTTTCTTAATCTACTCATTTTTAATCTCCTATATAGCGTAGAACGCCTTCCCAGTTATCATCATAATATGGAGTTACAGATATTTCATTTCCAGTTTGATCACCTACATTTGCTCCAAAAATACCTCCATATTCATCACAGTGCGCTCCAACGTTCATACCACCGCCCAGATACATTTCCGTATGCGATTGTGTTTGTAAAAGAATATCCCCTCTTTTTAAGGAACTACTACCACCATTTACATTAATAGCAGATATATCCCCTAGCATCCATCTAGGTATCCATACAAACTTTCCAGTAGCTTCAAACTGGTCAATCATTGTATGTGTACTTCCTACTGCCACATCAATTCCTACACTACGAATTGCAAATGCCATTAAAGAAGAACAATCATAATCAGGATTCCCTAATCTACGTATTTGTGAATAACCACACGATGGATTATTTGCTATATCGATAAGCCATGCTATAGCATGCTCGATCGGCTGCGCTACAGGTGTTCCTAATGTATCTATATATTTTGCACTTTTTGTATCTTTTCTCGTAGCTTGAATTTGGTCACTCAATCCTTTGATTTTTTCTCTATCTTCCGTAGAGAAAGCTATTCCCGTTTTAGTTTCAATTTTTTTATAAATCTGATTGATTGTTTTTGAACCATCAAAATTAACTACATAATCAGACAGCGAATAAACATCATTGATATCTTCCCCTGTTTCAAGGAAATAATAACAAGATATAGCTTCAGCAACATGAATGTCTGGATATCTTCCGTATGGTTCAAATTTAGGATATATCGAAGTAAACCAATCATCCACGTTATAGCCATTATCAAAGAATCCAGTAACCCATCCTTTTAATGCATCCAAAGTAACTAAAGGAGCTGCAACAACTGCTGCAATAGATAGTAACGGGATAGTCAAACATACTATCCCTAAAATCGCCACGAAAATAATAATGTATTTTTTAAACTTCCTAATTTGATTTTCCACTTGATAACATCGCTCCCATTTCCCACAGCTCATTTTGAGTTGCGATTACGTGAATAGGAATCCGTCTATCTCCAAGAATCAGCAATGCATCACCTTGCTGGAATCCGTTTTTCACCCAGAAGGTTTCATTCTCATTGATATCCTGAAGCTTTTCTAGTCCCTCTGTAGCATCCTTATTTAGTTTCATGATTATCTTATAGGCTGAGTTGTTAAACATCGCTCTCGTGTGCATAACTACGTTATCTGCTGCGAAATCCTCTGGCTCTTGTGTAATGATAAACATTAGGTTTTTATATTTTCTAGAACGTCTTACAAATTGTGCAACCATCTTAGCTGTATGTGATGTTTGAATTACATCATGTGCTTCATCAACAATAAATGCGGATTCTATCTTATCATTCAGGCATAGTGTCCATGAGTAGTTAAACATGAGATAGTACAATGCATTTTTTAATTCTTGTGGTGCGTTGAATAATTCCTTTGTTCCAAAGGATACTATATTACGCCCATTCGGATTTACGTTGATTGTAGTATGTCCATTTAAGTACACAGACCATTCATTTAAAATACGGAACATCTTTCTAGATAATGAGTTTAATAGCTTCACATCATCCTGATATCCATCCCCTTTATTATGCATTGCATCTCTAACCTTTAATAGGCAAGCATTGAAGGTTTCAAATGTTGGATATTGTTCTCTAGTATAACCCTTAAATGATTGATACTTCCCATTATCATCTGGTTTGATTCCAACCTCTTCATATGCCATCTTAACAATTCCACCAATAAAGCTAATAGCATCCTCTTCAATCTGTGGAAATAAGAATTGGAATAAAATAGTAACATCTTGAATTACTTTATCTATCGCTAATGCTGTATCCCACATCAGGCTATCATCTTCACCTTCATCCACATCAATCGGTTTTAAATCAAAGACATTAATTACGTTGCCTCTCTTGCCCCAGTCTACAAACGTTCCACCATACATTTGGGTTAGCTTTTCATTCTTAGACTCTGGGTCGATCCAAATTGTGTATGTCTTTTTTCTAATCAGAGAACGAACAACTAACGCTGTTAATGTTGTCTTACCAGAACCTGAAGAACCAACAATACAGAAGTTTCCATTTAATCTATTTTGCTTTCCCGCTTCAGATGAATTATGCAGGTAATAAAATGGGTCTAAGAATATCTTTCCACCATTTTGTAATTCCTCACCTAACAAGAAACCTTCTGAGTCGTTTAAAGTCTCAAAGATAAATGGATATAATCCAGCAATCCCATCAGAAGTTTGTGGCAACGATATGTTTTCTTCAATAATTGATGGTAGTCCTGACTTGATAAATAAAGGTGTGCAAATCTTAAATAAAGCTTCTTGGATTAGTGGTGCAAAGGTAAAACGGAATCCGTTCAAAGATAGCACTGAGCGTAACTTATCTGTTTTATCACGTAGCTCTTTTTCATCATCTGCAATGACTTGAAAGATAATGGTTAAGTCATGTGTTCTATCCGACTTTCGGATAACATCATTAATATACGTCTGCTGTGATTCAAGCTCTGTAATAATACGTTGCTTTTCCATCTCATCTTTTGATTTAGCATAGCGCTCTTTCATATTACGTAAGTCTTTATTCAGCATTGCGCTGATATCGTCATTTGATTTTTTTGACTTCATAAATAGTTTAATGGATGGGTCGTTTAAAAAATCTGTAAGCATTCCAAGAGTATAAACTGGTGGTAATTGTGTTATCAAAATACATTTAATCAATTTATCACCAAGCTCAATATTCTTATTTCTAACACGTAATCCCAGAGGAGCAATCTTTGACTTTTGGACTATGTTTTCACTTGGTTTGACATTCGTGATCGGACTGCCAAGTTTAGCAAAAGTATCAGTATAATCAACCTTTTGATATTGGTCTTTTTCTAAATCTAATTCATACTGAACATTCATATATGAAAAGATTCCTCGACTAAACGTATAATCCGTTATCAAGGAATTCTCAAAATAAAATGAAATCAAGGAATAGAAATCTCTTCTATTGAGTACCTTCGGTGAAAATCCTGCATTTGTCCAAAGTCTATATAAATCCTCTAGATTTTTTTGAAGCCGTTTTTCATCTGTATCACGAATCAACAGCATGAATTCCTTTTCTCGGTTGTATTTTTGGAAATCATAAATCTTTTCCAAATCAGCCTCAATCATACGACTTACAACCTGG
>CALBKL010000133.1 GCA_937895985.1 uncultured Solobacterium sp. | reverse complement strand
TTACTATCAAATGGAACATTCTTATATGAGTATCTTTATAATAAAAACTATAAATATACAGATTTTGACTTAAAGTTTAGAAAAAAAAGTACTCTTATTTGGAGTAATTCAATTCAATTAAATTTTAATGAAATACCAAAGAGTGCTGGGAGAATATAATGATTGATGAAGTTATTAAGGGTTTACCTTTGCATTTTCAAAAAGAAAATACAATTATCCCTAACGCGATAGATTTAATTACAAATACAATGCATTATATGTCAATACATGTATTTGAAGTCTTCAATGCAAAGAAGACAGCAGAAGCGATGAATGTGTCATATGGTTATCTTTCAAGAAAGTTCAAAGAAGTATCAGGGTTTTCGTTAGGGGAGTATGCGACAAGGATTCGTATACAAAAAGCAGAAGCTGAATTATTAGGAAATAGACATACAATTTCAGAAATTAGTGATATCTGTGGATTTGCGAATGTGAAATCCTTGGAAAGAGAATTTAAAAAGAAACATCATTGTAGCCCAACTAAATGGAAACAAGAACATAGTAGTTATATTATGCCTAACAATGGTTAGAAAACAACTATAAGTAATCGCTTGCATTCAATACACTTAACTACAGGGAGGTATTTGAATGAATAATACTTTTAAGATGATTCTTGCATGTGCATTGATGTTATCAATCGCAGGATGCGGTGCAGACAAGAAGTCTTCCGTAGCAGGGAGTGATGTAATTACAGGAGAATACGATATGACAATTACAGGATATGATTGGGGATGTGGAACAGATAGTATCATAATGAATTTAGATCATCCATTAGATGCTGTGACCACAGATTCATTTACAGTAACAGAACATAAGCAAGCAACAAATTTCATGGCAGAGGGATTCCCAGTAGAGGAAGTTGATGTACCACGTCAAGTTACGAATGCTTATCTTGTAGATGAGAATGGAAAGAAGACCACAGAACCTTCAACACGTGTAAAGCTTGAACTCTACGTTTCACCAAATGATGGATCACCACTACTATTCTCATTTCCGAGTTTGATGAATACATGGTCAAAACCATATACATTAACAGTTACAAAAGCAGATAATGCAAAGCTTACTAGCGAAGGCACAGAAGTAAAGGACTTTACAATTAGCGTTGATCCAGCATCTAAAACAACTTCTGCAGATAAATTTAAGTTGGATACCTTTAAGGCAAAAGATGGTGTAACGTACCAATACGCTTCCTATAAATCAGAAGGTGGAAGTAAAACATTGGTTGTTTGGTTACATGGTCTTGGTGAGGGTGGAACAGAAAATACAGATCCTTACGTAACACTGCTTGCAAATAAAGCGGCAGTTCTAGGGGATGAATCATTCCAATCAACAGTAGGTGGGGCAAATGTTCTTGTGCCACAATGTCCAACATACTGGATGGATAATGATGGTAAGATGACAAACTTTAGTGGTGGTATTCAGGCAGATGGAACATCACACTATTTAGAATCCTTACATGAACTCATTGCAAAATACAAAGAAGAGACTGGTTCTACAAAGGTTGTAATTGCAGGGTGCTCAAATGGTGGCTATATGACAATGCTAATGGCACTAAACTATCCAACAGAATATGATGCATATGTACCAATTTGTGAAGCACTTCCAAATGCATTAATTACTGATGAACAAGTGAAAACATTAGCTGACTTGAAGATGTATTATGTTTATTCTCAAGATGATACAACAGTTGTACCAGAACTTCACGAAGTACCACTTCTACAAAGATTAGAAGCAGCTGGAGCAAAACACACATATGCATCAGTAACTGAACATGTTGTAGATACAACAGGAACATACTACGCAGATGATAATGGACAACCAACATTAGAAAACACAGGAAAGCCATACCAATATATGGGACATTGGAGCTGGATTTATTTCTTTAATAACACCTGTGACGCAAATGGATTAAAGGCATGGGATTTCATCGCGAATGCAGTAAAATAAGTATTAATTTTAGGTAATAATAACTATTAACTAGCTAACCGATCTGAAAAATGATCGGTTTTAATCATTTATAGACTTTGGCATGTTTTTTGTATAGAAATATTCTTACAATCAGAAATATAGAAGGGAGGTCTTTATTCGATATAAACATAGGAAACTATCAAAACGTTGTACAACGAATTAAGAAATCTGCTATCTTATCTATTTCTAATAAATTACATCAATTGTAGTAATTAGAGGTTTATGAGTTTTTTAAGGATTTCTATTTTTCAACAGTAGTATATATACCCAA
>CALBKL010000132.1 GCA_937895985.1 uncultured Solobacterium sp. | reverse complement strand
TGTATCTAAGGCATATATTCTCTATCGTAAACAGCGTGAGAATGTACGTAATATTACAAACACAACATTTGATTATCATTCTGTTGTGGACAATTATATCAATACAGGAAATCAACACAACAAAGGGAATACAACTTACTCTGTTGGTGGTTTGATTCTGTCAAACTCTGCTTCTATCACCACCAATTATTGGTTGAGTGAAGTATATGATGAAGAGGTTGCCAATGCACATCGAGATGGTGATATTCATATTCATGATTTGAATATGTTAACGGGTTGTAATGCAGGTTGGTCTTTAAAAGAGTTAATCCAGCAAGGTTTAGGTGGAGTAGCAAAGCAGACTTCTTCCGCTCCTGCAAAGCATCTCATTACAATATGTAATCAGATTGTAAATTTCTTTGGGATTATGCAAAATGAATGGGCAGGAGCGCAATCCTTCGCATCCTTTGATACATACTTAGCTCCATTTATACGTATGGATCATTTATCATTTGACGAAGTGAAGCAAAACATGCAGACATTGATTTATGGTTTAAATACACCATCCCGCTGGGGAACAATTTCTCCGTTTTCAAATATCTGCTTTGACTGGACAGTTCCTGAAGATCTTGCAAAGCGTCCAGCAATTGTTGGTGGTGTTGAACAAGATTTTACATATGGTGATTGTCAGGATGAAATGGCACTCATTAACCGTGCCTTCCTTGAAGTTATTTTAGAAGGTGATGCGGAAGGAAATACATTAGATTTCCCGATTCCAACATATGCGATTACGAAGAAGTTTGATTGGAATGATGAGAATGCTAAGTTATTACTAGATGTAACTGTAAAGACAGGGCTTCCATATTTTGCAAATTTTATAAATGGAGATTTAAAGCAAAAGAATGCACGTAGTATCTTTAGTGGCACTCACTTTAACGCAAAGAAACTATTTAAGAAGACTGGTGGTTTATTTGCGTATGGAGAGAATACAGGAACGATTGGTACTGTATCTATCAATATGGCTAGACTTGCCTATCTTGCAAAAGATGAAGAAGATTTCTTGAAGCATCTAGATAAGGTATTAGATATCTCTGCTCGCTCTTTAAGTACAAAGCGTCAAGTACTTGCAAGTCTTTTAGAGGCAGGACTATATCCTTATACAAAACATTATCTTGGTAGTTTTGAAAATCATTTCTCTTCAATTGGAATTGTGGGGATGAATGAAGCATGCATGAATGCAAATTGGATTCAAAAAGGATTGGATACAGAAGAAGCACAGAACTTTGCGGAGAATGTGCTCATGCATGTGCGTAAGCGCCTCAAGGAATATCAAGCAGACCATCATGAACTCTTCAGTATTGAGGCAGTGGCTGCTGGAGATATCTCTCATCGCTTCGCACTAAAGGATCAAAAAGAATATCCTGATATGATGATTGCGATGCAGGGTGATACACCGTACTATACAGGTAGTACAGAGTTGCCAATTGATGGAAATGTAGATCTATTTACGCGCTTAGATATACAGAATCGTATGCAGGAAATCTATACTGGTGGAACTATCTTCAATGTACGCCTTGCGAAAAATGAGTATGACGCAAAAGGAATTGCTGTACTTTTAGAACGTATTATGGAAAATTATACAATTCCATATATTACGTTAAATACATGCAATCGTGATTATCCAATTGAAGGATATCTCTATCAAGAGGCTGTTAACGAAAGATGAGTAAACTACCACAATTAATCACGACAAAAAATTGTCCAAAGTGCAAACTCATCAAAGAATACATGGCGCAAAGAAACTTTGTGTATGAAGTTTTAGAAGCAGAGAAGAATATGAAGCTATGTAGAAATTTAGGCATTATGATAGCGCCAACGATGTTAGTCCATCATGAGGATGAAATTGAACAACTCATTGGTTTTGAGGCAATTCAGAAGTTTGTGGACAAATATGACAAGTAGTATATAAGCCAAGAGTGTTCTTGGCTTTTTTTGTGAAAAAATGTGAGAGAAATCGCTGACGATGCGAAATAAAACGATAGATGTTACAATACATGGTATGAAAAAGAGGAAACTAGACTTTAAACGATTAATATTAGTGCTAGTCGCTGCTGTGATGTTGTTTGTGGCAGTGGGTAGTGTCTTATTATATGGACTCTCTTTCGTCTATGATGCATTCCGTAGAATGACTACAGGAATAACATTATCAATTGATGAATCAAAGTTAAATGTGGAATATGGTTCTACATTTGATCCGAAGGGGATTATTTTAGACTCTGTTGGGGATTTGGAAGTTGAAGGTACGGTAAATACAAATCAGGTAGGTAGTTATCCAATTGTATACCGCTTAAAAGATAAAGATGTTCAAAAGGAATATAAATATAGTGTCACGGTAGAAGACCATATAGCTCCAAATATTACACTTGTGGATACTGCAGTTGCAGTAAATCGTGGTGAGAACTTTCAGACTTCTACTATCGTACATACTGTAAGTGATCCTGTTGATGGAAGTTTGTCTTATAGCAGCGAACTATCAAATGGAACCTATACAATCAGTGGAACTGTAGATACAAACACGATGGGTACATACCCCGTAACTGTCACGGCGAAGGATAAGAATGGCTTAGAAACAAGCGCCACTTCATATGTGACAGTTGTAGATCCTTCAATCAGTACACCGTACATGATTCGTGTCAATCGTGTATTCAATACCGTAACGATTTATGCATATGATCAAACAACAGGTAGTTGTACAATTCCTGTTAAGGCAATGTTATGTTCTGTGGGACCTGAAACACCAACAGGTGTATTCCATACATTTAATCGTAGTCGCTGGCGCCCATTATATGGTGATGTCTTTGGTCAATATGTAACGGATATTGTAAATGATATTTTATTCCACTCTGTTCCATACCTTACACAGAATCCAAGTGATTTAGAGTACGAAGAGTTTAACAAGCTAGGAACATCAGCGTCACTAGGTTGTGTTCGTCTATCGGTGAAGGATGTAAAGTGGATTTATGACTACTGTCCATTAGGTATAACGGTTGAAATCTATGATGATGCAGAAACTCCTGGACCACTAGGCTTACCGGAGCAGACAAAGATTGATATCACAAATCCAAATCGTGGATGGGACCCAACCGATCCAGATCCAAGTAACCCTTGGTTATCACAAGTAAAATAAAGCAAACCCTGTAATGTTAGATAACAACTTTATGGGGTTTTCTTATATAATGAGTGTATCTAGTTTTAGATAGTGGGGAGGTAAGGATGAGCGGACGCAAGATTTTAATTATCGGAGGTACTGGTGTCATTTCTTCAGCTGTACTAGGAATGCTAGCGAAGAGTCGTGATACAGAGCTATATGTTATCAATCGTGGACATCGTCCATTACCTGTAATGGCAAATCATATTGTCTGTGATGCCAATGATACAGCTGCGATGCAGAAGATTATCGGTAATACTGTATTTGATGCGGTCATTGACTTTGTGGTCTATACACCAGACCAAGCAAGAGATCGTGTGTATCTATTCCAAAACCATACAAGACAATATATTTTCATCTCTACTGTCGTTGTATTCAACCATGAAAATAACTTCATTCTCAATGAAGACTCTGTACAGAAGAATCGATTATCAAAGTATGGAAGAGATAAGGCTGCGTGTGAGGATGTATTCAACCAAGCTGCGAAGAAGGGCTTTCCAATCACTATCGTTAGACCTTCACAGACTTATGGCTTTGACCGTTTCCCATTGAGTGTAAAAGGTAAGAATTGCTGGAGCGTTG
>CALBKL010000131.1 GCA_937895985.1 uncultured Solobacterium sp. | reverse complement strand
AGATTATGCAGTATTTATCGATGCAATTGGAAGTGATTTACCGCGAGGATATCTTTCACCATATAAGCAACAATTTGGTTTACAAGGGAAAGTATTTAGAATTGTATATAGAGTTTTACATAATGGTGATACTGCATTGCATATGTTAAAACTTGCATGCAGTATGATATCCGCACTGGTATTTGTGATTATTAGTATATTAATTAAGAAAAAGTATAATGCGATTATGGCGGGATGCTTCCTACTCACTTTCTGGTTGTCACCTTGGACGGCGTTATTCGCACAGAATCTTTATTGGGTTGAATTTACTTGGTTTATACCAATGGCAGTTGGTTTATATTGTTCATTAAATATTAGCAATTCCAAGGCAAGATATATTTCCTATTTCCTAGCATTTGTATCAATATTAATAAAGTGTTTATGTGGATATGAATATATTTCTGCTGTAATGATGGGATTAATTACTTTCATGCTTACTGATTTGATTGCTGCCATTCTATCTCGAGATAAGGAGAAAGCTATATTATTATTCCGAACAACCTTCATTATAGGATTGGTTGCACTACTAGGATTTCTAGTTGCTATATGCATGCATGCGATTC
The DNA here is from genome assembly GCA_937895985.1 of uncultured Solobacterium sp. The sequence continues at coordinate 3,304 of CALBKL010000131.1, read as the reverse complement.
TAAGGGGGAATGGGAACCTTCTTGAAGGCATCATAACTATTTTTAAGAGTGATGTATTAAGAAGAACTGCTGGTGCAGATTTGAATCAACTTTCGGCAAATCTATGGGATTCTATGAATGCGTCTAGATGGGAGGTACTCTGTCGATATTTCCATTTTGATACAGATATCATTATAGGAATTCCAGGAAAACTATTCCAGGTTATCTGTATTATTCCGTTAGGAATATTTGCATATGATTTCCAAAATAGAAAGTTGGATGTAATCAAAGTTGCCTTATATATTGTTACATTCCTTACTTCCATTTCATGGATTGTACTTGCCAAGTCACATTCCTATGTACATACTTTCTTGAATTTTGTACTTTGGTATTTTGGGTTTATACAAGTATGCATGTATGTTTTAATTAATCAATTAATAAATATAAAATTAAAAAAAGAAATGAGGAATAGCATTTATGAAATTGACTAAAGGAAAAGTGTTCGTATTATTTTCAATATTACTTCTTGGGCTAATGATTCTGATCGGCCCAATCGATTACTTTGCACATGGATATTTTGCAAATGATATTTCTGTTGAGAATATACCCGATAATCAATTGAATGGTGAATATGATTTTTCTAAAGGCGCCTATGTAGAAAAATTTGTACCACAGACAAAACACATGTCAGGATTTCAACTCTATTTTACTAATCAAACCGTCAATAATGATGGAGAGTTGGGAATTGATATATCAGATAAATCAGGGAAAGTTATTGATAGCCAAAAAATCCCATTATCTAAAATTAGAGATAATACATGGTATAAAATTTATACGCATGCGAAATTCATAAAAGGAAATGAATATACGGTTTCAATCAATGTTACTGGAAGTAATATACCTCCACATCTAGTAGAAGTTTCTTCAGATTATTATTTAGCTGATATTACAGATGGCCATGCATTAATGACACTTGCATATAAAACACCCACATTCGATACACGTAGTAAATTCTTGATTTTTATAATGTTGATATCGATATGGTTAATACTACTTACACATATTTGTAAAATTCCGTTTCAAAAAACAGTTAAAAGATTGGGTGTTATGGGTGTACTCCTATCGACATTAACTTCAAATTATTTCTATAATCTGATGGATAATGGAAATACAATGTTCTCATGGTTTCAAAGAGATAGTGAATCTGTCGTAACAGGAACGATATATCGCTCAAAAGATGGAGCATATCTTTCTGATGATGGTGGAGATGGTTATGGATTAGGAGTTTATTCTACTACGGCTGGATATGTTGAGGGATTTAGAGCGGATGCACCAGCACCTCTAACGGATGAAAACTGGTTGGACGGATATGCTAGAGATAGAACTGCTATTACAGTTCACAACAACACATATAATAGTGTGGTAGGAAAACCTGGGAATAAAGTTCAGTTTCAGAATGGTGCGATACGTGAGATTTCAGCAGTTGAGTATAAAGATGAAATTATAATATTTGAACTTAAAGGTAATCAAGTTACTGCAAATGAGAATGGACCAATTAGTCAAATTCATTTCTTAGATAAGGAAGGAAATTTACTACCATCTGTCTATTTCCAATCATATAGAAGCCAATATGGTTTACAGGGAAAAGTCTTTTCTTTACTAGCAAGACCTATGAGCAAGCAGCAATCTATTATTAATCTAAAATATCTTTGTGCACTTATGACAGCAGCAGTTTTTACAGTTATTTGCGTACTTTTACAAAGAAAATATAATACGTTATTAGCAGCTTGTTTCTTCTTGGTATTTTGGTTGTCTCCTTGGGTTGTGGATTTTGCAAGAAATCTTTATTGGGTCGAATTTACATGGTTTATCCCAACAGCGATAGGATTATTTTGCTCAATTCATGTTACAAGCAGAAAGGCAAGAATTGTTTCTTATATTTTAGCGTTCTTATCAATTATGGTGAAGTGTATGTGTGGTTATGAATACATCTCTGTTATTATGATGGGGTTAATTATTTTCTTGTTAGTTGATTTTATAGGCGCACTCGTTTCAAAAGATACAAAAAAGGCCAGATTGATATTTCGGACAACACTAATTATAGGGATATTTGCTGTGTTGGGCTTTATAGGAGCAATCTGTATGCATGCAAACTTAAAAGGAAGTGGTAATATTCTGCTTGGAATTAAAGAAATTATCAAACAGGATGTTCTGAGAAGAACAAGTGGTGCAGATTTGAATGAATATAATCCAGATTACTGGCCATCATTTAATGCATCTATATTGGAAGTTCTGTTAACCTATTTCCGTTTTTCGACTGAAATCATTCCAGGGCTTGGTGGAAATTTATTCCCGCTTTTAAGTGTTGTACCAATTGCTATATTTATCAATGACTATCGAAAAAAAGAGATAAGTTGGGAAAATCTGACTTTCTATATTCTATCATTCTTTGCATCTACATCATGGTTTATACTTGCTAAGTCGCATTCTTATATTCACACACATATGAATTATGTATTATGGTATTTTGGATTTATACAGATATGTATTTATATCATTTGTGATAAATTTTTGAGATTAGTGAATACTCATCGAGCCAAGGGGTAAATATAATGAAGAAGCTATCAATTTCGAATATTGGATGGAAAGAAAATGATGATTATATAGTATATCAGCTGATGAAGAAATATGGATATTCTGGTTTGGAGATAGCTCCAACTAGAATTTTCCCAGTATTACCATATAACAAATTAGAAGAAGCAACTTTTTGGGCTCTAGAATTAAATAGGAATTATGGATTTAATGTGCCGTCAATGCAATCCATATGGTATGGACGTCAAGAAAGGATTTTCGGAACCAAAGAAGAACGGCAAGTATTATTGGACTATACAAAGAAAGCAATCGATTTTGCACATGCTATTGGGTGTAGGAATCTAGTATTTGGCTGTCCAAGAAATCGAGTTCTTCCTGATGATATGGATTGTAGTGTTGCAATAGAATTTTTTAGGGAACTAGGTGAGTATGCATTGTCAAAAAATACGGTAATTGGTATGGAAGCAAACCCACCTATTTACAATACAAATTTTATTAACGATACAAAGTCTGCACTTGAACTAATTTGGCAAGTAAACTCAAAAGGTTTCAAGTTGAATCTAGATACGGGAACTATGATTTACAATGGGGAATCTACTAGTGAATTAATTGGAAATGTTCAATATATTAATCATGTTCATATCAGTGAGCCCAATCTAAAACCAATCGAAGAAAGAGAACTTCATATTGAATTAAAAAAAGTGCTACTTTCAGAGGGGTACCAGGGATATGT
>CALBKL010000130.1 GCA_937895985.1 uncultured Solobacterium sp. | reverse complement strand
ACATCTCTACGCGCTATTGCGGAAATTGACAAGCCAGAACGTACATCTGTATGTATCTTAGTAGATAAGGAAGAAATCGGTTCAGTAGGTGCTACTGGTGCCCAGAGTGACTTCTTTGAACATGTTGTTACAAAATTATTAGACAAGCAAGTTGGCGCAACATTAGTTAACTTACATGAGGCTCTTGAAAATAGTGCCATGTTATCAAGTGACGTATCTGTTGCCTACGATCCTAACTATCCAGAAGTATATGAGCCAAAGAATTCAGCTTACTTTGGAAAGGGTATTTGCTTCAACAAGTATACAGGTTCCCGTGGTAAGTCTGGTTCTAACGACGCAAGTGCTGAATTTATGGCACAGATTCGTAAGTGCATGGATGATAATAACGTTATGTTCCAAACCTGCGAATTAGGTAAGATTGACGTTGGCGGAGGCGGAACAATCGCTTATATTCTTGCCAATAAGAATATGAACGTTATCGATGCAGGTATCTGTGTTCAGAACATGCACGCTCCATTTGAAACAGTATCCAAGGCAGACGTATACGAAGCATATCGCGCATATGTTGCTTTCCTCAAGGATATGAAATAATATTGGTACAAGGGGGTTAATTATGGAACTCAAAGGAACAGTATCATTAGATCAGTATCAAAACGTTGTTGTATTATATCGTGATGAAAATGGTGCATTATTCATTGGCAATACTTATGACTATCATGGACGTACTCCAGATAGCCGCTACCTCAGCATCATGTATCATGAAAGCCTAGATGAAACACTAGGCATTATGGCTGCTTGGAACTATTTGGATGACAATAGTCCAACGATTACATTAGTTCCTGTACCAGAGATGTCACTCGGTGTAGATGACTTCTTAACTGCACACAATACAGGTTTAAAGTGGGATGAGATTGAATACCATGAAGTATCAAGCTATCCAAAGATTGAGACATATGTACGCTTATCACCTGTACGTCGTGGTACTGCAGTTGGCTTTGTACTGAAGTAATCCATATTTATACTAGAAGGGCAAAATGTCCTTCTTTTTTTGGAGTAAATTTACGGTATACAATTACTATAATGAGCAGAAAATGATAGTATAAATGCGTTAGGAGAACAGACATGAAAATTACTTTTTATCTTGTTCGTCATGGAGAAACGTTATTCAATCATTTAGGCCGTATGCAGGGAAGTTGTGATTCCCCATTAACAGAGCGTGGAATTGCACAGGCACATGAAACGTCAAACCGACTCAAGGATGTTTGGTTTGATCATATTTATTCTTCCCCAAGTGAGCGTGCTTGGAATACCGCGGATATCATAGCGAAAGGTAGAGAGGTTCAACCAGTTCTACTTTCAGGATTACACGAGATGAGTTTTGGAAGATTGGATGGGGCTAGACATACAACGCATGAAGAAGAGATTCGTCGATGCCAAGAAAGCTTAGATTATAGTTCAGCAGGTGGTGAATCCCCAGCGATGATGGAAGCTCGTATCCGCAAGACATTGCGTACGATGATTGATGAATCTGAAGATGGTGATCGTATTTTACTTGTAGGTCATGGCATGTATCAAATCTGTAC
>CALBKL010000129.1 GCA_937895985.1 uncultured Solobacterium sp. | reverse complement strand
AGAATGGGAATAAATATAACTTAATATCGAATTCTGCATGACGGAAGCATTTTCTTCATTCACTACTTCTTCACTAGCTTTAAAGTAGCGGCGATATGCCACCATTAACTCAATAATTTTAACGAGTGAATATAAGAATGATAACGGCTTTTTAGGTTGCCTGACCAATGCGGAATCAACACCGAGTTCCTTTTGTAGGTGTGACATGATTCCATCTACGTACTTTGTTTGTTCATCGTTTAAATATACAATCGGTTCAACTGCAAGGAAATTTAGAAGGTCTACACTTTCTTCTTCCAATCCTGGTGTTACCTTGAGCATTGTGTTAATAAACTGATAATCATAAACAACTAAATTTAGGTGTAAGGTATCTCTTACGTCAATAATATCTGTAATTTTCCAAGGTGTAATCGCACATAGTGTATGAGGCTTTATATCATACTCTACGCCATCTACTTTGATCTTACCAACACCTTTATTAAAGTACATAAAACGAGCAGCCTGGTGCATTAAAGCTTTAGTTGGTTTTTCAATTGCTTCATAGTCAAATGAGCAAAAAGAAATAGGATTAGTTTCCGACGTCCAGCTATCTTGAATCGTTGCTGTCTTTGTCATATATTTTGTACCTCTGTTGCACATATCATAGCATATTTGAATAAAAGCGGAAAGTTCCGACCGTGCTCTCACACAGCCGGAACTCTATCCAAACATATTTGAGTTTTAATTATTTGATTAACATCATTGCTAATGATAGAACAACGATATTTGCGATAGCAATCGCTACAAATAACTTCATACCCCACTTCATGTATGTCTTTAGTTCAACCTTAGCTGCACCTAGACCACCCATTACTACACCAGATGTTGGTGTGAAGAGGTTGATTAATCCGCAACCAGCGCAGAAGATATTGATCATAATTGAAGCGTTGAATCCTAATGTATTTGCTAAACCACCCATTACTGGCATTGAGAATCCAGCAAGTCCAGATGTTGAAGGAACTAAGAAACTCAATACTAAGTAAATTACATATGATAGAGGAGCGAATACGAATCCTGGAACACCCATCAACATACCTGCTGCCTTGTCCAAGATCCAGAAGTCCATATGAGTAGACTTCATAACGACTGTAATACCACGAGCAACTGCGATAACGATAGCTACTGACAATAGATCTTTAGCACCGTCTAAGAATGTATCAATAAATTCTCTTTCAGACATTCTAGCCATGATAGCGATAAGAACACTCGAGAATGTAAACCAAGCTGCCAATTCAGAGAAGTACCATTGACCTAAAGGTAAACCTGTTAAGACTGAAGTCCATCCAAGTACTGCTAAGTAAGCTTCTTCATCACCAGCAAAGTTGATGTCAACATAAGAAATGAGTGAAGCAATCATAACTGCAAATGAGATTGCAAATACAATTAATACAGCCTTATGCTTGCCAGTAAATTCTAACTTGTTGCCATCATCCTTTGTGAAGTGTTCACGCATATCTTCCTGCTCTTGTAGAGAAAGAATTGTTGAACCTTTATCAGCCTTAACCTTCTTAGCGTAACCTAATACGAAGAAAATAGCGATTGCAAGTGATGTAAACCACAATGCAAAACCAAGAATCATAACTAATGTGTTGTCATAAGGAACGTTAACACTCTGCAATGCAGCCATAGCTGCACCAGTAGCAAATGGGTTAATTGTTGAACCTAATACACCACATCCTGCACCGAGCAATACAGTCGCAACTGCTACCATTGTATCGAAGCCAGCTGCTACTAATGCTGTAGTAATTAAAGCGTAGAAACCGATTGTCTCTTCAGCCATTCCATATGTGGAACCACCGATAGAGAATAAGATCATCAAGATAACGATTAGGACTTCTTCCCTGCCGTGCATCTTCTTAACTAAGTGATAAACACCAGCTTCAAGAGCACCAGTCTTCATTACAACACCGATGAATCCACCGATAGCCATAATAAATACAATCAAGTCTGCAGCATCCACAAATCCTCTTGGGAATGCCATGAAGAAATCACTAAACTGTGCACCGACAACCGTAACGGTTTCGCCGTTGGCAACCATGTTAACCAAGTCACCATACTTCTCAGGGTTTAAACCACTGATTAAGCTATCGCTAATTGGTTGTCCATTTAAGAATACTGAAATTAAACAAAGTACTGCTAAAATAATAAATAAAATCGTAAACGCTGTTAAAGAGCGTTTCTTGGCTTTCACAGACATACTATCCCCCCTTCTAATTATTTAGTAATAATGGTGCCTGTTTCACCTTGTAAAGCAACTTTTGCTTTTTGTAATGATGTAATTAATGCAGTTCCACCATGTGTGTTATTCTTAACAAATTCCATGCATGATTGAACCTTTGGAAGCATACTTCCAGGAGCAAATTGCTTCTCTCCGATATACTTCTCTGCTTCTTCCAATGTCATTGTTGGAAGTTCCTTTTGATCAGGCTTGTTATAGTTGATGCATACTCTGTCGACTGCAGTTAAGATAATCAACATATCTGCACCAATGGACTGTGCTAGTAATGCACTGGAACGGTCCTTATCGATAACAGCTGCAACGCCCTTTAATCCTTGCTCTGTTTCAACTACAGGGATTCCTCCGCCACCAACTGTAATAACGATGTCGCCAGCCTTAACAAGTTGTTCAACAACCTTTAATTCAACGATACGTTGTGGAATTGGTGAAGGTACAACACGACGATATCCACGTCCTGCGTCTTCTACAAATGTAAAGCCCTTTTCAGCAGCAATCTTATCTGCTTCTTCCTTAGTATAGAAGCTTCCTACTGGTTTTGTAGGTTTAGCAAATCCTGGATCGTTTGCATCAACAACTACCTGTGTAACAATAGCTGCACATTCCTTGTCAACACCACGAGCCTTTAATTCCTGCTGAATTGCTTGTTGTAAATGATAACCGATATAGCCTTGGGACATCGCACCACATTCTGGGAATGGCATATATGGAGTATTGCCGCCCTTTGTGCATGAGAATTCCATTGCTAGGTTAATCATTCCAACCTGTGGTCCATTACCATGACCAACAATTACTTCATAGCCGTCCTGTGCTAAATCAACAATAGTCTTAGCAGTATGACGAACTAATTCAAGCTGCTCTTCAGGGGTATTGCCTAAAGCATTACCCCCAAGAGCTACTACTATACGCTTTGCCATGTGATTACTTCAGAGTTGCATACATAACAGCCTTAATTGTATGCATGCGGTTCTCTGCCTCATCAAATTGTCTAGCTTGTGTGCCTAAGAATACATCATCTGTAACTTCCATAGCCTCTAAGCCATACTTCTGGTAAATGTTCTCACCAACTGTTGTGTTACGATCATGGAATGATGGTAAGCAGTGTAAGAAGATAGCAGTTGGCTTAGCCATAGCCATCAATTCCTTATTAACCTGGTAAGGACGTAAGAGCTTGATTCTTGGCTCCCATAATTCTTCTGGTTCACCCATTGATAACCAAATATCTGTGTAAAGAACGTCTGCATCCTTAGCACCGATCTTGATATCATCTGTTAATTCGATTTCAGCACCTGTCTTGCTAGCTACTTCTCTGCACTTAGCAACAAGTTCATCAGAAGGCATTAATTCCTTAGGTCCGCATGCGCAGAAGTGCATACCTAACTTAGCACAAACAATCATCAATGAGTTAGCAACGTTGTTACGAGCGTCACCGAAGAATGTTAACTTGCGGCCTCTAACATCGCCGAATTCTTCCTTAACTGTTAAGATATCAGCCAACATCTGTGTTGGGTGATATAAGTCTGTTAAACCATTCCATACAGGAACACCAGAATACTTAGCAAGTTCTTCAACTACTTCCTGCTTGAATCCACGGTATTCGATACCGTCATACATACGACCTAATACCTTAGCTGTATCTTCTAATGATTCCTTCTTACCCATCTGTGATGATCCAGAATCTAGGAATGTAACACCCATACCTAAGTCACGTGCACCAACTTCAAATGCACAACGTGTTCTTGTAGATGTCTTTTCGAACAAGAGAACAACCTGCTTGCCCTTTAAATAACTGTGGTCAACACCGTTAGCCTTTAATCTCTTGAATTCAGCAGATAATTCCAAGAAATATCTGATTTCTTCTGATGTAAAATCTAATAGTGTCAAAAAACTTCTTCCTCTAACATTAACGCCCATAATAGCTCCTTTTCTTTTTTTCTATTTTTATGGTTATTCGATTTTAAACTTAGTCTTCACGAACTAATGGCATGGACATACATCTTGGTCCACCACGTCCTACGCATAAGTTGGATGCTTCTAATTCTAATACTTCAAATCCATTATCCTTTAGATATTGGTTTGTAACATAGTTACGCTTGTAAACAATAATCTTACCTGGAGCGATTGTTAATGTATTAGAACCATCGTTCCACTGTTCACGCTCAGCAGCTAATGGGTCGCCAGCTCCGCAAGGGAATAAACGAACCTTATCTAAGCCCATGAACTTAGCAAGAATATCTTCTAACTTACCTGTATGTTCTTCGATATGAACATCATGATTTGCACGATCAGCTGTTAATGCAAATACCTGTAATGTTCCCATGATACCTGGGTGAATTGTAAATGCATCAGTATCAATCTGTGTAAATACTGTATCTAAGTGCATGAATGCACGTGAATTAGGAATATTGAAAGCTAAAATTGTCTCAATCTTATTTCCTTCGTTTTCATAGAACATCTTCATAGCTAAGTCCTGAATTGCTTCAGCCTGTGTTCTCTGTGAAATACCGATGAATAAGAGTTTTTCATTAACGTTTAATACGTCTCCACCTTCGATATGGAAGTGATTGTTACGTCCATATAAGTCTGGAACATTTCCAGCATATTCTGGATGGAATCTGAAAATGTAATCTGCATAGATTGTTTCACGGTTTCTTGTTACAGAGTACATTCTGTTAATAACTGCACCATTACCTACAGAAGCGAATGGGTCGCGTGTAAAGTATAGGTTTGGCATTGGGTTTACTAATAAGTGTGAGTTAGTCTCAAGACGGTCAACTAAGAAGTTTGTGTGAATCTCACCGATTTCTCTGAATGTGATTCCAGCCATAGTCTTTAGAACTAATTCCTTATTGTTTGTAAACTTAGCTAAGTAATCCTTAATAATCTTATGATATTCAGCTGTATGAACACCTGATTCAACTAACCACTGATCAAGGAACTGTTCCTTAATTTCTGGGTGAGCATCTAAAGTTTCAGCCATTAAGTCTTCTAGATAAACAACTTCTACGCCATTGTCGCGTAAGATCTTTGCAAAACGGTCATGTTCAACCTGTGCTTCATAAAGATCAGGAATATCATCAAATAATAATTCCCCTAATGTATCAGGTGTAAGATTTAATAATTCTTCTCCTGGCCTGTGTAATAAAACCTTTTTGAGTGTTTTAATTTCACTCGTTACATGAATGTTAGACATTTGCTTTCCTCCTATTGTCTTTTCATTAGGGCTACATATCGCGCGCATGATATGTAACCGGTTTCAAATCTATACTATTATTGTATACATATTTTTTTCTATAATTGGAAACATAATGCCTAAAATTTTGTATTTTTTTGTAAACATCATCTCATTACTTTTTGTCAAGAAATGCCTAAAATTCACAAGAAAAACCCCTATATCACTATAGGGGTCCTGTTTATCGTTCTTATTGTGGAATTACATTGATTCAGGTGCTTCTACACCAACAAGGTTTAGAGCATTCTTCAATGTAATCATTGTAGCCTTCACTAAGCCTAAACGTTGGTTTGTTAACTCAGGATCTTCTGGGTTATTGACACGTGAACTGTTGTAGTAACTATGGTAAACCTTAACAAGAGAAATGATGTATTCAGTAATCTTGTTTGGCTTTCTGCTTGCTGCTGCATTTGCAACTTCGATTGGGAATTCGCTGATGAGCTTCATCAACTGTAATTCCTTCTCATCACTGAGACGATCATAAGTAGCTACCTGTGTGAATGCAGGAATCTTAGGATTGTTCATAATGGAATGCATACGGGAATATGCATACTGTGCATAGAATACAGGGTTGTTGTTATCTTTAGAACGAGCTAACTTCATATCGAAATCCATATGAGTCGCAACGTCCTTGGAAACGAAGAACCAACGAGCGGCATCAACGCCTACGTCTTCGCAAAGCTCACGAATTGTAATTGCGTTACCTGTACGCTTGGACATCTTCACTTCCTTACCATCCTCAACCATACGTACCATTTGGATGATATCTACCTTAAGTACATCTGGATAACCCAATGCTGTTAAAGCAGACTGCATACGTGTTACGTAGGAATGGTGGTCAGCACCCCATAAGTTGATTAAGTGGTCATAGCCTCTTTCAATCTTATAAATGTGGTTAGCGATATCTGGTGTTAAGTAAGATAATGTTCCATCACTCTTACGTAATACACGGTCCTTGTCATCGCCATATTCAGTGCTCTTAAACCATAGAGCACCATCTTTTTCATAAGTTAGGCCCATATCAGCCATCTTCGCTAAGCAATCGTTAATACGCTTGCGATTGTTTTCATAGAAGAATGTTTCATGCTGGAAGTTTTGGAAATCACAACGGTAAAGTTTTAAGTCGTCCTCAATCTTCTTTAATTCTAACTCAACACCTGTCTTCTTGAAGTATTCAAGACGTTCTGCAGGATCAGCATTTAACCACTTATCACCATCTTTTTCAGCAATCTGATTTGCAATGTCAATAATATCCTGTGCATGATATCCATCTTCTGGAAGTGGATATTCTTTTCCAAAGTGTTCAAAGTAACGAGAAATTAAGGATTCACCTAACATCACAATCTGGTTACCAGCATCGTTAACATAGAACTCTCTGTAGTTGTTATAACCACTTGCTTCGTAAAGACGTGAGATACAGTCACCCCAAGCAGCGTTACGAGCATGTCCGCAGTGTAAGTCACCTGTAGGGTTAGCGGATACCCACTCAACCAATACATTCACACCTGCACCAGTGTTATTCTTACCATAATCATCACCTGCGTTGATAACAGTATTAATCACTTCAGCCAAAGCATCTTTCTTCAAGCGAAAGTTGATAAAGCCTGGCTTTACAACTTCAATTGAAGAAGCTTCTGTGTAGATTTCCTTTAACTTTTCAACGATAGGTCCAGCTATATCTAATGGACTCTTATGCAATGTTCGGGAAAGGCGCATAGCTACACTAGTTGAATAGTCTCCCATCTTTGGATCACGTGGGGTTTCAACAATCAATATTGAATCATCTGCGTCAATATCGTACACTTGCTTCACTGCCTCACGGACAGCTGAACTAATTTTGCTTTCAAAATCACTCATCTTTTTGTCCTCCCTCATTTGATAGCATAAATATCCTAATAAAAAAACCGCTACTAGCGGGCTTTTTTTAAATGGCGCGCCGAGCAGGAGTCGAACCCGCAACCTTTTGATTCGTAGTCAAATGCTCTATCCAGTTGAGCTATCGGCGCATTCGGTGTTATCACCTTGCCTTTTAATAGTATTCCATTCACCCATAAAATACAACCCTTTTTCAGAAAAAAATCATATAAAATCAATAAAAAATAGTACTTGTGAAATACATGCAAGCACTATCTAATTACCACCTGGAACATACGCACTGCAGTTGGGATAATTTCATCATCAAACGCATACAAATCGTGATGTAGCGAAGGACAAGTCCCCATCCCAACAAAGACAAACATACTAGGCGCAAATCTCTTATAATAGCCAAAATCTTCGCTGGCACGAATTGGTTCTCCCAATTCTTCTACATCAAAACCACTAGACCGTAATTTAGCCACTGTTTCTTTCACCAGAACAGGATCTGCATAATTTTCATCGAAGCGATCAAATTCTTCAATCTTGACTTCAAATAAATCTTTTAAGTTCTCAAAATAGGAGCGTACATACCCTTCCAGTATTGCAAGTTCATTTTCTCTAGCTGCACGTAATGTCAAACAGATTTCACCGTTTGCTGGCGAGATTCCAAAGTTTAAACTACCTACATTCATTTGAATGATTGTTATCATCGCAAGTGAGCTAAAGTGATAGTTTTCAAATGTAAATGGTTGAAATCCCGTCTGCTTTGCTAGAGGTTCGATTGCTTTGGCAAATGCAGATAATGCATAAACTGGATTTTGTCCCTTTTCAGGTTCTGAGGCATGGCTCTGTACTCCTAACAAAGAAATACGATAACCCACTGAAGCACACATAACTGTCTCTGGCCGATAGTAAATAACATTCTTTCTTAGGTTTGGCATATTATGCAAACCAAAGATTTTATCTACATGATACTTATCGAATAATGGTTTACATATAGCTGCACCACTTCCATTTTCTTCCGCCGGTTGGAAAAGATAGATGATATTATACTCACTTTCTTTCTTCTCTTCTTCAAGCATTACACCCAACAAAATTGCAGTATGTCCATCATGGCCACAACCATGAAATGGTGTATTCAATGAATTCATAATCGCATCATGATCAGCACGTAAAACGATTGTCTTTTTTTCAGGTTGGTACGGCTTCATGCAATATAACCAATCCCCTTCATCAAACACGAGATAACTAGACATATTTTGTGCAATAAATTCTTTGATTAATTTTCTTGTATATACTTCATGATTAGATATCTCTGGATGTTCATGTAACACATGACGAAATGCAATGATCTTTTCGAGATTTTCCTGTTTCATACAGATACTCCTTTGTATACTTCTATGATTTGATTCTATGCCTAAATATTTTCGATTACAAACCTGTCACTGCGATACTTACCTCTTGAAGTTTATTGACTACCTTTTGCATATCATCTGGCAGTTTACATTCTATCGTAATCTTTTTCTTTGTCTTAGGATGGACAAATTCCACCTTCCAACAATGTAACGCTGGTCGCTTCATCGCATGCATACTGCCACCATAGAGACGATCACCAATCAGTGGATGTCCAAAGTAGGCCATACCTGCACGTATCTGATGTAATCTTCCAGTTTCAATATGAACTTTAATCAGAGAGAAGAAATTACCCTCGATAATCACTTCATAATTGGTAATACAATTTTGACCATCCACGGTCACACTTCTTCCACGTATTCCCTTCTCTTTTCCTAAAGTATACGTTAAAGTCCCACTTTTTTCTTCAAACTTTCCTTTTACGATAGCCAAGTATTCTTTATGTAATAATTGTTCCTCGCGAGCAGAAGCTAGCAAAGCTGCCATCTGCTTTGTTTTTGCATATACAACAATGCCTGAAACACCTTTATCTAAGCGTCCAACTGTTCTAACTGTAAAGTTATCATCTTGATAGTAGCGTTTTAAAATAGACCCCATATCATCATCAAAATGTTCTGCACTCGCATGGCTTGGAATTCCTGCAGGTTTATTCACCACAACAATATCAGTATCCTCATAGAGGATGATTGGTTTTGATTCTAACTGTGGCTCTTCTGTCCGTATAGTCACTACATCGTTTGTATGTACCTCTTGTGTCAATCTGCACTTTTCATCATTGAGATAAATCGAACCAGACACATGAAATCTACTTATTTCACGACGTGAAAAACCCATCTGTTTAGATAAGATATTCTTAACAAGAAGACCATCTTCATTCAGTGTTATTTTCTTTTGTTTTGCGATTTTCATGTTCAAATTATAACGCAAATCAATCTCTAATCAAAAGAGAGAATGCTATTGTATAATCATTGTTGAGAGGTACGTTATGTTAAAAATCAACCAGATTCGCTGTGAAGTTGGAGAGACATTTTCGATTCATCACATCGCAAAGAAATTACGCTGTTCTATTCGTGATATTCACTTCTTTGAAATCGATCGTGAATCTATCGATGCTAGAGGTGACGATCTTCACTATTCCTATAGTGTATACGCATCTATTAAAAACGAAGATAAATATCTCAAGAACCGTGATGTAAAAAAAGAATCGAAAGAAGTTTATATTCTTCCAACAACCATAAAGTCTCCAATACAAAGACCTATTATCGTTGGATTTGGACCAAGCGGAATGTATGCCGGTCTTATCTTAGCAGAAGCAGGACTAAATCCAATCATTATTGAACGTGGCCAAGCAGTTGAACAACGTACCAAAGATATCAACGAATTCTTTACCAAAGGGAAACTTTTAGAATCATCCAACGTACAGTTTGGTGAAGGTGGTGCTGGAACCTTCTCAGATGGAAAACTAACGACACGCATGAAAAACATACGTGTTTCAAAGGTATATGAAGAATTTATAGAAGCAGGTGCTAACCCTGCCATTCAATACCAACAACGTCCTCACCTAGGTACTGATGTACTACAGACAATCGTTAAAAAGATACGCGAAAAGATTATTCGTCTTGGTGGTGAAATATACTTTGATACCAAACTAGAAAGCTTATATTTAAACGGGAATCAAATTGTTGGTATTCACACAAACAAACAGGACTTTTCAACCGATAGTGTCATACTATGTACTGGCCATAGTGCGAGTGATACATACAAAACACTGCTTGCACAAGGTGTAGAAATAACACAAAAAGATTTTGCGATTGGCGTGCGTGTCGAACATCCACAAACTCTCATCGATCAAAGCACCTATGGTAAACACTATGGTCATCCTGCGCTTAAGGCATCCTCGTATCAACTAACTGCCAAGACATCTGTCAATCGTGGTGTATATTCATTCTGCATGTGCCCAGGTGGTGTGGTTATCCCTGCATCCACAGAACAAAATTGTCTCGCAGTAAACGGTATGTCCTACAGCATGCGTGCAGGTAAGAATGCAAATAGTGCTATCCTTGTACAGATTCCACGTAGCGACTTTGATCAAGGACACCCTCTTGATGGTTTTCAGTTTCAGAAGAAATTAGAACAACTAGGTTACCACGAAGGCTTTGTAGCACCTGCACAGAATATCAAAGACTACTTGAATTGCATCCCTTCCGATAAACTTGTCATTCAAACTTCTTATCCACGTAGTACAGTTATGCAGGACATGCATGCATTCTTCTCCGATGAGGTTAATCAAGCAATGGAAGAAGGCATGAAACAATTCGATAAGAAGATACATGGTTGGATTGAAAACGGCATCATGGTTGGACTTGAAACGCGCTCTTCTTCTCCAATCAAAATACTTCGTAACGATAATGGATGCAGTTCTACCATTCAAGGATTATATCCATGTGGCGAAGGTGCTGGATATGCTGGTGGTATTGTCTCTAGTGCCGTAGATGGCATCAAACAAGCCGAAAATTATATTGCACATTTAAATCGATAAAGAAAAAATGCAGACCCATATCTGCATTTTTCTTTATCTACCACGATTCTTTTTTCTTGGCTTGTAATTCTTTGATTGATGACGTGGCTTTCTATCATTTGGTTTACGTGATTTATTTGACTTTGTAGACTTATGCATCGATTTATTAGATGCGACTGAATCACGTTTCTTGCCACTATTTTCGCGCTTACTTACTTCACGTTTATTTGTATCACGCTTCTTATTCTTATCACTTGCGTTACGAGTATCCGTTTTCTTCTTAAACTGGCGATGTCCATTTGATTTAGCTGCACTTGCCTTCTTACGTTTTAATTCAATAGAGTATTCTGTCTTCATCAACGGAATCTCTTTCTTTAACATCTTTTCAATAGACGCAAGTAATCCCAATTCTTCATGACAACACAAAGAGATAGAAATACCCTCTTTTCCTGCTCTACCTGCTCGTCCTATACGATGG